>JAEDMN010000090.1 GCA_016302985.1 Kiritimatiellia bacterium
CTACGTGTTCCTCGACGGCACGTTCGACCTCAACGGGCATTCCGAGACGCTCCAGAGGATCTACAACTCGCCCGACAAGGCCAATCCGCTCCGCGACGCGGCGACGGGCCTGCTCGTCAACACGGCGTCGGACCCGGCCGTGGTCAAGACGCAGGCGGAAGACGCGTTCTACGGACACGTCCAGGAACGGCCCGGCACGATCGAGTTCCGCACCCAGGCGTTCAATACGAGCTTCTTTGGTGCGCCCGGCGCCGCCGCGCCGTCCAAGGTCGTCGTCGATTCCTCGGGCTGCTACTTCTCCTACACGCGCTTCCGCAATCTGCGCTTCTACTTCAGGAAAATGCGCGATCCGGAGCGGGTGCCCGCGCTGGCCGAAATCCAGTTCACGTACCAGGGCCGGACGCTGCCGCCGACCGCCATCAACGCGGGCATGGGCAACAGTGTCGTCACGGGTTCCAAGTACATGAACCTGTTTGACGGCCAGGCCAAGACGGTGTGGAAGGCGCAGCACCCCACGAACGTGTACGTGGATGTGCAGTTCGTGGACTACCCCCGCGTCGACGGCTACCGCTTCGTCCCCTCCGAAATCGAGAACGCCCCGACCGACTGGGATGTCTACGCCTTCCGCGCGGACCCGTCAGGGTGGTTCCTCGTCGACAGCCGGCGGGGCGAGCAGATCGGTCCGCAGAAGCTCTCGTGGACGGGCTTCCGGAACAACCCGGGCAAGACCTACACCTTCTCTGCGCTCGACCGTCCGCGCGAACAGCTCGGCACGGGCAGCTCGGTCGAGCTGGTGAGGGGAGGTTCCTACCACATGCGCGTCTCCTCGCTCGAGACGCTGTTCCTGGGCGCGCTCTCCGGCGAGGCCGACGTCCGCCTCGAGGACGGCAGCTGGTTCGCCCCCGGCGACATGTCCGGCTGGACGGGCTCCTTTGTGTTCCAGAACACGGACGGGCGCGCGAACATGGCGCGCGTGCTGCTGGACGCCGGACTTGGCGGCGCCGCGCAGCCCGTCCGCCTCAAGGGCGACAACACGAACGTCTCGGTCGAGAACGCGGGCGCGGCGCCCGTGTCGCTGCTGGTGGACGATGCGACGGCTTCGACCCGCCTGCGCCTCGCGGACGGCGACGGCCCGATGGGCCTCGTCAAGCGCGGCTCGGGCACGGTCACGCTCGGCATCGACGAATCCGACAACACGGGCGCGACCGTGGTCGAGGCCGGCACGCTGAAGGTCAGCGGTCCGCTTGGTGCCGAACGCCTCGCGAAGTCCGTGCGCTACGTCCGCTTCTCGCCGACGTGCGTGGTCGGCGGTGCGGCGTACAAGGACTCCTTCAACTTCAACTGGGGCGCGGGCGACATCCAGCTGCTCGACGCCGCGGGCGAGGTGGTGCCGTGGCCCGCGGGCACGACGATCTCCGCGCCGTGGGGCGGACACGCCACGGCGACGCTGGCATGCCTGATCGACGGCGATCCCGCGACGCGCGGCCTCGTCTACAACCGCGACCAGAAGAACAACACGGCCGAGCTCACGCCGGTGACGGTCGACACGAAGACCGGCGTCGCCTTCGCCGGCTACCGCTGGTACACGTCGAACGGCGGTTCGGACAGGAACCGCACGCCGACGGGCTGGATCCTTGAGACGAGCGACGACGGCGAAGTCTGGACGGTCGTCTCCACGGGTTCGCAGAATTGGGGCGGCACGGACAAAGACGCGACGGCGAACCCCCGCGGCCCGTTCACGCGCGACGGCGCCGTCCGGCCCGCGTCCACGCTCGCGACGCTGCCGACGGAGTTCTTCGCGGGGACGACGGCGCGCTCGACCCGCGCGCCCGCGTTGAAGGCGCGCTACTTCCGCTTCGCGCCGCATGAGACGTACAGTCCGCTGGACTACGAGCACGGCTACGGCTGGATGGTCTCCGAATTCGCGCTCTTCCGCGACGGCGCGCGCGTGGACTGGCCCGCGGGCGCGTCCGCAACGGTCACCGGCGGCGACATGAACACCTCCAACGGCTCCGCCGTCTCGAAACTGTGCGATAACGTGACGACCGGCGGCACGGACAACTCCACGCTCCACCGCGTGTTCGTCACGCAGATGCCGTCCTGGGCCGAGATCGACGCGGGCGAGGAGGTCGCCTTCGACGGCTACGGATTCTACAGCGCGGCGGGCGGAGGCTTCCTGAACCGCATCCCCGTCTCCTGGACGTTCTCCGTCAGCTCGGACGGCACGACCTGGCACGAGGTCGACAACCGCTTCCAGGAACGGAGCACGGTGAAGGGGTCGATCTACACGCAGCAGGGCGTCTGGAGCGTGGCGGACAAGTTCCCGCTGCTGAGTGCCGCCGACGCGACCGACGCGCTGGGCGACGCCTCGCCGGTCGAAATCGCTTCCGGCGCGACGCTCGCCGTCGACTCGGTCTACGAGAAGTTCGGGTCGCTGTCGGGCGCCGGCACGCTCGCGCTCGCCGGCGGCTCCGTCGCGGAGATCAACGCCTGCGTCGCGGACGCGGCGGCCTTCTCCGGCGCGGTGACGGGGGCTGGCACGCTGGCCGTCTGCGGCGACCAGGCGCAGACCTTCGCCGACGCGGCGCTCACCGTGCCGAAGCTCGAGCTGAACGGCGGCGTGGTCGCGGGCACGGCGTCCTTCGGCGGCGGCGACCTCGTGCTCGCGTGCAACGGCGGCGCGCTGTGGGGCACGCTCTCCGGCGTCGGGACGCTGTCGCTGACGGGCACCCCGAAGATCGCGCTGCCCGCGGACACGTTCGAGCAGGGCGGCGCGCGGATGACGCTCGTCCAGGCGACGTCGATCTCCGCCGACGCGCAGGCCGCGTTCCAGAAGGCCGAGGTCGTCGCGCCCGAGGGGCTGCCGGGCAGCTGGACGCCGCACGTCTCCGTCTCGGCGACCGAGATCAAGGTCTCCGTCGGACCGTCGGGCACGGTCCTCTACTTCCGCTGAGGTGCGCATGAGGAAGCTGCTGGTCCTGTCCTGCCTGTCGCTCGCGTTCGCCGTGGGCGCGGCGCCGCCGGAGCAGTCCCGTCCCGAGCTGAAGGGCACGCGGATCTACGCGCGCGGGGCGGACGACACGAAGGTCGTGGCCCTCGCGGCGGCGCGGATCCTCGCGCGGCTGAACGGGAGGGCGTCCGTCGGACCCCAGGTCGACTTCATCTACGATTTCATCATGGATTCAAACAAGGAGTAGGAGAGACATGCTGACTCGAAGAGGATTCATCCGGGCGGGCGCCGCGGCCGCGGCGCTGACGCCCGTCGTCGGCTTCCCCGCGGTGGTGAAGCGGCGCAACGCGAACGAGCTGTTGTCGCACGCGTGCATTGGCACGGGCAACATGGCGCGCGCGGACCTGAACGGTCTGCGCTCGCACCGCGACATCCACATCACGGCGCTCTGCGACGTGGACGCGAACTACCTCGCCGCGGCGAAGAAGATCTGCCCCGACGCGCGCGTCTACCGCAACGCCTTCGAGATGTTCGAGAAGGAGGGGGCGGCGATCGACTCCGTGAACGTCTCCACGCCGGACCACACGCACGCGCAGTACGTGCTCGAGGCCCTGCGGCGCGGACTGAACGTCTACGGACAGAAGCCGCTCTGCCACGACCTCGAGGACTGCCGGCGCATCGAGGCGCTCGCGAACGAGAAGCAGGCCGTCACGCAGATGGGCACGCAGATCGCCTCGTGGGAGTGCGACCGAAAGACCGTCGCCGCGCTGCGCAGCGGGCGCATCGGCGAGGTCCGGCGCGTGTGGCTCTTCTCCACGCGTCGCGGCGAACCCGGACCGGCCCACTTCGCGTGGCCGGTCAAGGAGGACCCCGTTCCCGCGACGCTGGACTGGAAGACCTGGCTCGGGCCCGTGGCCTACCGTCCCTACACCAACGCCGTCTACCATCCGGGCGCCTGGCGCAAGTGGCGCGCGTTCGGCACGTCCTGGCTGGGCGATCTCGCGCTGCACCTGATGAGCCCCGTGTGGATGGGCCTCAACCTCGGCACGACCGAGCCCGAAAGCGTGGTCGCGGAGGTGTCGGACGACGACTGGACCGACGAGCAGCGCCGCGAGTACTGGCCGTCGATGTCGCACCTCGTCTGGACCTTCCCCGGCGTCAAGGCGAGCGGCGGCAAGCCGTTCACGATGGAGTGGTGCGACGGCTTCGGCCACGTGGGTTTCCGGCTCGAGCCGAAGTTCCTGCCGCCCGCCTTCCTGGAGGACGTTGCCGCGCGCACGCCGCTCGGCCGCCTGCCGGCGCAGGGCCGCGTGATCGAGGGCACGGAGGGCTGGCTGCTCTCCACGCACTACGACGTCACGCCGTATTTCGTGATGAAGGACGGGCGGCCCGCGCCCAGCGCGCCCGGCGTCGACTCGGTGCCGTCGCACTGGCATGAATTCGTCAACTGCTGCCTGCAGGGCGGCACGCCGCAGAGTTCGTTCGGCTGGACGGCCCGCATGACCGGGACCGGTCTGATGGGCAACGCCGCGCAGCTCACGCCGGGCGTGGTGCGCCGCTGGGATTCGCAGAAGGGGGTGCTCGTATGAAGCGTCTGATTCTTGGCAGCGCCGCGCTGGCGGCGTGCATCGCCGTCGCCGAACCGTCCGGGGACCGTCCGGACGACCGCCATGCGTGGGCGGTGCACGACGTGAACCGTCCGGACCCCGTCAAGATCACGGTGCCCGAGAACGGCGTGCCCTCCGACGCGCTCGTCCTGTTCGACGGCACGGCGGAGTCCGTCGCGAAGAACTGGCGCGCGGCCGACGGCAAGGCGTCGAAGTGGACCGTGAAGGACGGCACGTTCGTGTGCGCGCCGGGTTCGGGTCCGGCCGTCACGGCGGAGGCCTTCGCCGACTGCCAGCTGCACATCGAGTGGAAGACGCCCGTCGACGACGTCGAGGGGTGGGGCAACTCGGGCGTGATCTTCATGGGACAGTACGAGATCCAGATCCTCGACTCGTCCGCGATCGAGCCTTCTAAATCCCCCTGGAAGCCCGCGAACTACGCGGATGGCCAGGCGGGCGCGGTCTACGGACAGAATCCGCCGATCGTCAACCCGTGCCGCAAGCCGGGCGAATGGCAGAGCTACGACATCGTGTTCCATCCGCCGCTGCGCGACGGGAAGCGGCTGGTCGACCCCGGCAGCGTCACCGTGTTCTTCAACGGCGTGCTCGTGCAGGACGACTGGCCGTTCCAGGGCACGACGGGCTGGTGCCGCCGCATCAAGACGCACGCCGAGGCCACGTCCGCGCCGCTCTACCTGCAGGACCACGGCCACCCCGTGCCGTTCCGCAACGTGTGGATCCGCCGGATTCCCTCGCGGTACGCCGACACGGTCAACGGGTCCGTCGGCACGAAGTACGGCGACGTCGCGAAGCTCCGCCACGAGCTGGCGGCGCAGTCGCTCGCGTTCGCGGACGCGACGGACGACCCGGCCGAGAAGTTCATCCGCCTCTGGGAGTCGTTCTGCTACGAGCCCGACCGCAAGGTGAAGCGCCTGCTGGACGCCGGCGAGGCGGAGACGCTCAAGGCGCTCGCCGAGGGGCGGGGGGCGTTCGGCGACCCGCGCCGCTTCAACGCCTTCCGCCGCTTCGTGAAGATGCTCGTCTCCACGGGATGGCTGCCGAAGGACGCGAAGATCGCGGTGCAGCTCGAGAAGATGCCGGCGCCTCCGAAGCCGAAGGCGCCGAACATGCGGGATTTCTAACGGGATGAACCACATGCAGCGACGTGAGTTCCTGGCGGCGGCGACGGGCCTGCCGCTGCTCGCGGGCGCGGCGCAGCCGGAAGTCCGGCCGCCGCGCTTCGCGCCGTACGCGAATCCGAAGCTCGGGCCGCGCCCGGACTTCTGGAAGGTGCGGCCGGACGAGATCGCCGAGCGGTGCCGCACGGTGACGCGGGGGCGGTCCGAAGTCATCGCCCGCACGCCGCTCGGCCATCCCGTCTACGCGGTCTTCTACGGGGACTTCAGCGAGCCGCCGCCGCAGACGAACTGGTCCGCGGGCGCGTCCTCCACGACCTGGCGGAACTTCGTCGGCGACCGGAAGGACGGGAAGCAGACGTTCCTGTTCGTCGCGGGCGTCCACGGCGCCGAGGCGGAGACCGTCGCCGGCGCGATGAACGTGATCCAGCTGCTGGAGACGGGACGCGACTACCGCGGGAAGGCGGACCCCGTGCTGACGGACCTCGTCTCGAAATACCGCTTCATCGTCGTGCCGTGCGGCAACATGGACGGGCGCGCGATTTCGCCGGACCATCTGCGCGGACTCGACTTCCACGACTTCCGCGTGGCGTCCCAGGGCGCGTGGAAGGACGGTTCGCTCGTCGGATGGCGCGGCAGCAAGGCCTGGTTCCCGCTGCCGCTCGACCGCGTCTCCTATCCGGGCGGCTATCCGAACGCCGACGGCTACAACATCATGCACGACGCGGCGCCGGGCGACATCCGCACGGCCGAGGCGCGGGCGCTGCTGAAGCTCGCCGCGCGCTGGCGCGTGGACGCGGTGCTGAACGGGCACTCCTACGAGTACGCGCCGTCCATCCTGCCGCCGAGCTCGCTCGACCTGCCCGCGAAGGCGGAGCGGGGCCTCGACATCCGCCTGCGCGTCAACCGGGCGATCCACGCGGCCGGCCTGACCGCGCGGGAGCCGACGCGCGGCGCGGCGCGTCCGAGCCACAACCTCAACACGATGTTCGCGCTCTCCTCCGGCGCGCTCGCGCTGACGCTCGAGAGCTCGGTCTCCTTCGACCGCCCCCTCAAGCCGCCGAAGGTGCAGCCGGCGCGGACCTACTCCTTCGAGGAGCTGATGGAGCCGACGTTCATCGCTCTGCGCGAATTCCTCGCCGACGGGCTGGAACGTCCGTTCCTCGACCGCGGCGACGACCATGTGAAACCGGACTGAGACAGACATGAAGAGACTGATCATCGCCCTCGCGCTGGCGGCGGCCGGCCTGCAGATTCAGGCCGCGCCGCGGATGCGCTACGACCGCTGGTTCAACCACTACCATGATTCGGTGGTGTACAAGACCTTCATGAAGAGCAAGGGGGCCGCGCCGGACACGACGCTCGACCAGGCCCTCGCGCTCATCCGCAGGATCCACGACTACTCGGGCGGACTGCACCAGGTCGTCTACCTCGTCGGCTGGCAGTTCGACGGGCATGACTCGAAATACCCGGACTGGAGCGAGGTGGGGCCGCAGTGCCGGTCCTCCCTCTCGGACGATCCGCTGACCTCCCTGCGGCTGGCGATGCAGGAGGCGCGCAAGTACAACGCCGACCTGAGCCTGCACGTCAACATGAACGACGCCTACACGAACGCGCCCTCGTGGAAGACGTACGAGGCGAACGACCTCTTCTGCCGGCACAAGGACGGCGGCATCGTGCGCGGCGGACAGTGGGGGGGCGAGTGGTCCTACCGCATCTCGCACGTGAAGGAGTTCCGGAAGGGCTTCGCGCAGAAGCGCATCCTCGGCCTGCTGGAGATGCTGCCGGACCTGAAGCGGTCCGGCACGATCCACATCGACGCGCTGTTCGGGCAGAAGTCCGACTACGAGGGCGTCTCCGCGCTTGACGACTTCAGGGCCATCGTCGACATCGTCGACTTCTGGCACGCGCAGGGCGTCGACGTGACGACGGAGTTCCTCGGCAGGCGCGACCAGGTGGGCGTCTTCCCGATGTGCTACCACCTGAACATGGACGAGCAGATGCACCTCGAGATCCCGCCGGAGGTGCTCTGCGGCGGCGACGACGCCTGGAACACCCGTCACGGCAGCGACTACTACGACAACCGGCGGGCGTGGATGGGCGTCGTGCCGACGCCCGGCTCCGCCTACGAGGAGGCGTGGGGCGTCGGCTCGACGCGGGGCGACCTCAACGGCGGCCTGCTGCGCGATCCGCACGGCCTTGTCGCGCGCCTGTTCCGGACGGCGTTCCTCTTCTGCTACTACAACCGGTCGCGCGCCGTGCGCCACTGGGCGGACGCGGAGCACTACGTGGTCGAGCGCGCGGACGGCGTGGTGGCGGATGTCCGGAAGGCGGACCGCCATCTGACGGTGACGGACAACGGGCGGCTCGTCCTCGACGGGGGCGACTGCCTGCTGGACCTGCCGCACGGCGGCGGCACGCTGCTGGCCTTTTCGGAGAAGGGGTGCGACCGCGTCTTCACGCTGCCGAAGGCGCATGCGGACGCGAAGCTTCTGAAGGGGACGCGCTGGCCCGAGGGAACGGCTGTCGAGCTGTCGGTCGTGGACGGCCAGGTGAAGGTCGTGCTGCCGGCGCGCAGTTCCCTGACGCTGCGGCGCTGAAGTGTTTTCGGGATGCAAGGAAGTAAGCCGATGACGAGAAGTCTGCTGTTCTGCGCGGCGCTGGGCGCCTGCGCCGCGGTGTGCGGGAGCGTGGTTGTCGAGTCCGCCCGGGACATCCCCGTGGTGCAGGACGTCGACGTGGTCGTCGTGGGCGGCACGTCCGCCGGCGTGACGGCGGCCGTCGCGGCGAAGGAGGCGGGGGCGAGCGTCTATCTCGTGGCGCCGCGTCCATACCTGGGCGAGGACATCGCCGGCACGCTGCGGCTCGCGCTCGAATCGGGCGAGGTCCCGGAGACGGCGCTCGCGAAGGAGATCTGGCTGGACACCGCGGAGAGCCTGCCGTTCACGTACAAGGCGGAGGCGAAGTCCGTCGCCCCGCACGAGGACAAGGGCGGGCTGCTGAACGACGGCAGGACCGACGACGTCGTGCACGGCAGCGTGCAGTTCAACGACGAGAAGGCGAAGTTCAACCTCCAGCTGGACCGTCCGCGCTACGTGGAGTCCGTCGAGCTGGTCAGCTACGTGCGGAAGGACGACTTCGCGGTGGGGAGCGCGCGGCTGGTGACGTCGCTGGACGGGAAGAAGTGGACGCCGGCGCAGAATCTCGAGAAGCTGCCGTCCGCGGGCGGGCAGGAGATCGTCCGCTGGCAGGCGCGCATCGGCCGCGAGATCCGCGGCGTCGGCCTCGCTGCCTTCCGCCGCGCGGACGCGAAGCGGATGCTGCTGGGCGAGATCGTCGTGAGGGGGAAGGCCGACGCGCCGCGGGTGCGCGTGCCGACGCCGATCCAGGTGAAGCAGGCCTTCGACCGCGCGCTGCTGACGAACGGCGTGGAGTTTCTCACGGGCTCCTACGTGACCGACGTGCTGAAGGACGGGAAGGGCGCGGTCGCGGGCGTCGTCATCGCGAACCGGAGCGGACGCCAGGCGGTCCGCGCGAAGGCGGTCGTGGACGCGACGGAGCGCGCGACGGCCGCGCGGCTCGCGGGCGTGCCGTTCACGCCGTATCCGAAGGGCGTCCAGACGTTCACGCGCATCGTGATCAGCGGCGAGGAGCCGAAGGCGGAGGGACTGACGGCGCGGGCGCTGGCGGGCGCATACGACGTGGGCGTCCAGTGGTCGCCGAAGGGGCGGAAGATCAACGGCCGCGCGTGGGCATGCACGCTGGAGATCCCGATGGCGGACGGGTCGTTCGCGTCCTTCGCCGAGGCGGAGCAGATCGCGCGCGACCGCACGTTCACGAAGGCGCAGCTCGAGGCGGCGGACACGCTCTTCCAGGTGCCGCCGGACCGCGCGACGGGCGACGTGCCGCATGTCTTCGTGCTCGGCGGCTGCGCGGGGCTGACGGCGGCCGAGCTGCGTCCGCTCGCCTTCATGGCGAAGGGCGCGGAGGTCGGTCGCCGCGCCGCGGCGGACGCGAAGGAACGGATCGTTTCCGGTGCCGTGACGCGTCCGGGCGACGGGGCGCGGGCGGCCGCGGACGGATTCGAGGTCCGCGAGGCGCTGAACGGCCTGCGTCCCTTCGACGAGGGGCTGCCGGCGGTTCGGTCCGAGGCGCACGGCCTGCCGGTGCTCGGAACCTACGACGTTGTCGTGGTCGGGGGCGGCACGGGCGGCGCGCCCGCGGGCGTGGGCGCGTCCCGGAAGGGCGCGAAGACGCTGCTCGTCGAGTACCTGTATGGACTTGGCGGCGTGGGCACGCTCGGCATGATCGGCAAGTACTGGTACGGCAACGCGGTGGGCTTCACGGCGGAGCACGACCGGGAGGTCGCGGCGCTGGGCGCGGAGGTGCGGGCGTGCGGCAAGCGCGAGACGTGGCGCACCGAGAACCGCCGCGCGGGCACGACGCTCTGGTTCGGGACGATGGCGTGCGGCGCCGTCGTGCGGAACGGCCGCGTGGCCGGTGTCGTCGTGGCGACGCCGCTGGGACGCGGCGTGGTGCTCGCGGGCAACGTCGTGGACGCGACGGGCAACTCGGACGTCGCGGCGGCGGCGGGCGCGCGCTGCCGGTACGTCGGCGCGGGCGAGATCGCGCTGCAGGGCGCAGGCCTCTCGGAGAAGCGGCTCGGGTCCTCCTACATCAACAGCGACTGGGGCTACGTGAACGACTCGGACGCCTTCGACCTCGCGCTCTTCAGTCTGCGCGGGCGCCTCGGCGCGGGCCGCGTGTGGGACGTCTCGCAGGTCGTCGAGACGCGCGAGCGCCGCAGCATCGTCGGCGCGGGCACGGTGACGCCGCTCGACATCCTCAACCGCCGCACGTTCCCGGACACGATCGTGCAGGGCCGCAGCGACTTCGACAGCCACGGACCCTCCGTGGACGACGTCTGCTACGTCAGCGAGACGGTCACGAACAAGGTCTTCTGGGCGAACATGCCCTACCGGTCGCTGATTCCCGAGAAGCTGGACGGCATCGCGGTCGCGGGCATCGGCATCAGCGTGCACCGCGACGCGCTGCCGCTGCTGCGCATGCAGCCCGAGGTGCAGAACGCCGGCTACGCGGCGGGCGTCGCGGCGGCGATGGCGTGCCGGTCCGGGAAGGAGCTGCGCGACATCGACGTGAAGGCGCTCCAGCGCCACCTCGTCGACATCGGGACCATCCCGGCGGAGGTTCTCGACTGGACCGACAACGCGCGCGTGGACGATGAGACGTGGCTCGCCGCGGTGAAGAACCTCGGGGACGGCTACCGCAACGTGCACGTCGTGCTGGCGGACCGCGAACGGGCCCTGCCCGCGCTGCGCGACGCCTACGCGAAGGCGACGGTGCCGAGCGCGAAGCTCGTCTACGCGCACGTGCTGGGCATCCTCGGCGACGCGACGGGCGCGGAGACGCTCGCACGCCAGGTCGACGGACGCGATCCGGCGATCCGCCTCAACCCGAAGGGCCTGCCGGCCTTCGGCCGCCGGATGTCCGAGCGGGACAGCTTCATCGTCGGCCTCGGGCGCACGAGGAGTCCGCTCGCCGTGCAGCCGCTCCTGGCCGAGCTCGCGAAGGTCGACGGCCGGACGCGCGGGCCGAGCGTGCGCGCCCTCGCCCTCGCCTGCGAGCAGATGGCCGACCCCGCTTTCGCCCCCGCGCTCGCGGCGGCGCTGAAGAAGGACGGCATGCACGGCTGGGCGCGTCCCGGCGCCGCGGCCGCGACGCCCGCGGGCGGCTTCTGCTCGAGCCCCGAGAGCGGCCGCTGCGTCCGCGAGCTCAACCTCGCCCGCGCGCTCCTCGCCTGCGGCGACTGCGACGGCCTCGCGCGGAAGACGCTCGAGGCGTACGCGCAGGACGGCCGCGGCGTCTTCGCCCTCCACGCCCGCGAGGTGCTGAAGGCGGCCCGGTAGGGGGCCGTCAGAGATTCCGCAAT
>JAEDMN010000345.1 GCA_016302985.1 Kiritimatiellia bacterium
TCTTCTTTTCGCCTCGACGCACCTGAGAAAGCTGCGTACGCAGCTGCATTTCAGCCGGTAGAAGACTTCCTTGCCGCGCTTGTCGGCCTCGACCACACCGGCGACCTTGAGTCCCGAAAGATGCTGGGAGACAGTTGAAAAATCGAGATCGACGCGATCGACGAACTCGTGAACGCACTTCTCGCCGTCCATCAGCTGCGCAGCAATCCACATGCGCACCGGATGCCCGAGTGCCTTGAACCTCTTCGCGGGGCTCTCCCACATCTTTCGATCAAACCGATCCATCTGATCATCCTTCCGTTGTTTGGCATAATATCAAAATGTTATTCCGACCGTCAATACGATCGGAAGCCTACGCCACAGCCACAGTCCAAACGTGGCTGGAAGAAAACAGCCGGAAGATCAAACTCTTCCACCTCCCAAGCTATTCGCCGGAACTCAATCCCGACGAATATCTCAACAGGGACGTGAAGGCGTCGCCTGCGGAAAAGAAGCGCCCTCGGACGGCAAAAGCCCTGAAAGCGGACGTCGTGGCGCACCAGTCGGCGAGGAAGGACGAGCCGGAATCTGTCAGGCGGCTATTTCACAAGAAGGAAGTGCGTCATGCCGCTGACTGATACTGACATTAACCCTGGCCAGCACAATAAATTCAACATACTGAGCCATTATAGCGAAATATCTACAATGTACATACTGTACATGCGTTCATTCCAACATGACACGGTTGTCCAAAGGCCAAATTGGGGCCGAAGGATGCGGATGCCGCCACACATCAACGGAAAGGGGCCGCGGCGGATGCCGCGGCCCTCGTTTCGAGTCGGTCGGAGGACCGATTAGAACTCGAAGCCCTTGCGGATGTAGGGACGGACGAGAGCGTCCGCCGCCTTGTTGCCGAAGGACTGCGACTTCGAGCACCAGTTGAGCTTCGTGCCCGTGCCCATGCGCTGCGCGATGCAGCCGACGAGGATGCCCTCCATCTGCGGGATGGAGTACTCGATGTCGGAGAAGCAGCGGGAGTTGGTCTGCTCGTAGACCTTGCCCTGGCCGTTGATGGCCTGCATGAACTCGATGTACTGGCCCTGGCCAAAGCCCTCCATCTGGACGGAGGACTTGCCGAGCACAGCGGACGCCTCGGCGCGGAACGGGATCGTGCGCTTGACGGCCTTCGCGCCCTCGTGCTGGAACACGTCGACGAACTTGGCCTCGTCGTTCAGCGCGATCGCGCACTTGGCGCCATAGTCGTCCTGCATGAGCACCGCGCCCTTGCTGCCGATGATGTAGCAGCCCGTGTCCGGCACCTCGCCGAAGGTCTTGACGACCTTGGGCATGAGATCGGCCTTCGGCTTGTTGCCGCTCTTGCCGGGCTTCTCGAAGTTGCCGCCGTCGTACCAGTAGAGCGTGACTTCCGGGAGCGTCTTGCCGACGTTGCCGCCGAAGCGGCCCGTGCGGGCCTTGTAGACGAGCTTGACGATCGACTTCATCGGGTAGGCGACGTCGTTCAGCTCCTCGATCTGGATGCACTCCGCGGACTTCACGCCGCCGAGCTCGAGGCCGCGGAACGGCAGGTTCATCGTGTGGCACGCCATGTCGCCGAAGGCGCCGGCGCCGAAGTCGTAGAAGCCGCGCCACGTGAAGGCGTGGTACACGTTCTTGCCGAGCTTCCACGGATCGTACACGGGGGCGTCCTTCGGATACTGGTCGAGGAACGGACGGTTCTGCGCCGTCGCGAGCCACGCATCCCAGTTCAGGCCCTTGCGGATCGGATCGCCCTTCGGGTGGCCCTTGACCCAGTCGGCCACGGCCTTGCCCTGCGGCCACACGGGACGGTTCGTCCACACGTGGACTTCCTTGACCTCGCCGAGGATGCCGCTCTGGATGACCTCGGTGCAGCGCCGCATCGAGTCCAGGGAGGAACCCTGGTTGCCCATCTGCGTGATCACGCCGTACTCCTTGGCCGTCTTGTTGAAGTAGTCGAGCTCCCAGAGGGTGCGCACGAGCGGCTTCTGCACGTAGACGTGGATGCCCATCTTCATCGCCTGGATGGCGACCGGGGCGTGCACGTGGTCCGGCGTGGAGACCGTCATCGCCTCGACGCCGAGCTTCGCGCAGTCGTCGAGCAGCTTGCGGTAGTCGGTGTAGAACGGGACCTTGCGCGGATCCATGTAGTTGGCGGGCAGCTTGCCCTTCTTCTTCTGGTCGGCGATCGCCGCGCAGGCCTTGTCGATGGCCGTGGCGTCGGCGTCGCAGAACGCGACCATCTCGGCGAGGCCGCTCTGGACCATCGGCATCCAGTCGCTGAAGCCCTTGCCCATCACGCCCACGGCGGCGAGCTTGACCTTCTGGCCCGGCACATGGGCCGCCACGCGGTAGCCCGTGCACCCGTTGAATCCGGCCATCGCGGCAGCGGCGCCGGCGCTCGCGAGGAAGCCTCTTCTGTTCATCTGGAACTGCATTGTGTATCCTTTCTGTGTT
>JAEDMN010000091.1 GCA_016302985.1 Kiritimatiellia bacterium
TCAGATGGGGGTTCGCTTGCCAATTCCGTGTGGCGCGAATCCCTATCTCGAAGTCGGATTGTTGAATCCGCACGGCAGGATCGTCGTGATGTTGGATCCGTCCTCGTCGCTTGCAGCTGTAGAGGTCTACCGCAGCACGAGACGTGAGGACGTCTTGTTGCAGAAAAACGGCTATCGCGTCCTGCGACTGTTGGTCGAGGATGTTTGTGCCGATCTTGATGCGGCGCTTGATGACATTCAAGGGTTCTGTAATCTAAAATGACCCCTATAATCACAGCGCACATCAGGCGAAGCCTTCGGCTGAAGCCCGCTTTACTGGCCTAACTGAAAACTGCTATACTACCAACCAATCACAAGAAAGTACTTGCCTGACTCTGCTACGCAACGCGTGTTGCGTTGGCTACTGGAAGGCGGGTCCTCAAGACAAAAGCCGACTGGTTCTTCGAAGCCGTGACGCCACGGCGCGACTGAGGCCGGGGTCTGACAACGCAATGGAACCGCACATGAGACTCAAGAATCTGTTCTGTCTGCTCTTCGCCTGCTGCGCGTGCGCCGCGGGGGCGGAGGCCGTCTCCTTTCCCGGCTGTGCCTGGAGCGAGACGAAGGTGCTCACGGACGGCGGCCGCGTGCGCGTCGTCGACACTGCGGGCCGGCCGATCCTCAACTTCACCACGGAGGGCGGGAACTACGCCGACCACCTCGTGGTCTACACGCGCCCGGACCACCTCGCGATCGACGCGCGGTCGGCCTTCGCGGCCGGCATGCGCAAGCTGGTCTTCACGAGCGCGAACTTCGACGTGAAGCCGCTGCTGGGGCGGAGCGCGACGCTGGTCTCGGACTTCGGCGGCGCGCGCGGGGCCAAGCTGCTCGCCTATTTCGAGGGCCATGCGCCGAACCTCCACTACTACAAGTACCGCAAGCTCGAGACGAAGGGGCACCGCAAGTCGTACCCGCACGTCGCGGAGGTGCCGGAGCAATTGGATTCGCTGCACCTGCGCTGGGACGTCACCGAGGCCGCGAAGACCGGTCCCGTCGCGTTCTACGGCGCGAAATACGGCCTCGAGGCCGACCTGCCGCAGGCCGACGCACGGCCGGCCGTTTCGCCCGAACTGATCTTCCACGCGCCGTTCGACGGGACGGCGGAGGCGAAGACGGCGCGCGGCATCGCGTCCCCGGCGCGCGCCGAAGGTCTGGAATTCGCGGAAGGCCGGCGCGGACAGGCCGTGCGCCTGACGCGGAAGGCGAAGAGCGTGCTGCAGTACGTCGCGAAGGGGAACCTCGTTCCCGAGCGCGGCACGGTGTCCCTCTGGTTCAAGCGCGAATGGCACGACCGGGGCGGCGCGGACAACGGCGGCGAGGTCTGGCGGTCGCTCTTCTCGAACGAGCCCGCCGAGGGCGAGCGCGTCGGGTCCGGGCAGCTGTGGTTCTGGTTCTGGGGGCGGCGCTTCCGCGCGGACGTGTCGGACGACGACGACTCGCATGTGGTCTGGAACGGCGCGGAGCCGCTGGACGACTGGAACCACCTGGCGGTCTGCTGGGACGAGACGGGCGTGAAGCCCTACCTGAACGGTCGGCCCGCGCGGGGGCTCTCCGACGGCGCCTCGCCGATGATCGCCGCGCTGAAGCCCGTGGACCTGCTGTCCTTCAGCCGCCAGGCCTTCGGCAGCTTCTTCGTCGGCGGACAGGGGGCCAGCCAGCAGTTCGACGGCCTGGTCGACGACCTGCGCATCTACTCCGCGCCGCTGTCCGACGGACAGGTCCGCGAGCTCTGGCGCAGGGAACGCCTCGTCGAACTCAGGGCGACCGGCCGCTACGCGCTGGCGGACACACCGTCCCCGCTGCACGTCTCCGCGACGAGTCCCGCCGGCTGCGACCTCGCGGGGCTCCGCTACTGCATCCGCGACAAGGCCGGCAAGGTCGTCGCGCGCTACGACGAGAAGGTCGGGGACAAGACGGCCACGCTGCTCGTCAACCTGCCGAAGGGCGCCTACGAGCTATGCGCGACGGACGGCACCTGGTACTACGGGGCGGTCTCGCTGGACGTGCTCCGCGCCGACAACCCCTACGAACTGACGGGCGACGCCGCGCGCCGGGCCGAAAAGGCGCCCGGCGTACCCGCGCACGTCGAGCTCGTCGAGACGCTGACGCTCGGCCGCGCGCCCGACGCGAACCGTTTCCGGTCCGTCGGGTCGGTCGCGACGCGCACGCTCGGCGGCGTGCCGTACCTCGAGGCCGGGCCGAAGGCGGGCGACCGCTTCGCGCTGCGCTTCGACCTCAAGCGGGCCGGCGGGCTCTGGATGTTCGAGATCGACTATCCGGACGACGCCCTGCGCACCGCGGACCTGATCATCCAGAAATCCCGCAAGTCCGGCGGCGACTACACGATGCAGGTCGGCTACGCGGCCGGCGACGAGTATCCGAACACGGGCCGCATCCTCACGCACCGCGTGCTCTACTGGTCCAGCGACCCCGACGTGACGCTCGTCGCCATGACCGCGCGGACCGGGGCCCCGGCCGCGGTCGCGGCTGTGCGCGTCTACCGCGTGACGGACGACGCGCTGCCGGCCGCGGACGTCCGCGAGCCGCAGCCCCCGCCGCCGCCGAGCGGCTTCGCCCGGATGATCGCGGACTGGAAGAACTTCGACCCCGAGAAGCTGAAGGAGAACCAGGCCCGCGTGTCGAAGGAGGCGCAGGAGAAGGGCTGGGGGCGTCTCTTCGGACTCTACTTCGAGGATCCCGCGGTCGGCTACGACTTCGCGCTGCCGAAGTCCGACGGCTTCCTGCCCGAGGAGCTCGACGACCTCGTCGACCGGACCGCGGCGCTCATGAAGTTCACGGGCCAGAACCTGCTCGCCTACCCGGGAGCGTGGTACCACGGCCTCATCGGCGAGGACTACAACCCGCGCCACCACGCGCCGGACTTCCTCAGCGCCTGGTACGCGAAGTTCGACCGCGAGGGCCTGTACCTCATGCCGACCGTCAACCCCAACACGATGCCCGTCCCGGACGGCCTCGTGACGCGCCGGTCGATGTCCGACGGCACGCTGCACGACAGCGTCGTGGCGATCCACGACACCGGGAAGCCGAACTGGGGCGGCTGGCACGACACGCCGCCGAACTTCAACTTCCAGCATCCGCAGGTGCAGCGCCACGTCGCGGGCATCCTGGACGCGCTCGTCGAGCAGGGGGCGTCGCACCCGAGCTTCAAGGGCGTCTGCCTGCACCTCACGCGCCACTGCCTGCTCTGGTTCGGCGACGCGGAGAGCGGCTACAACGACTACACGGTGAAGGCCTTCGCGAAGGCGAAGGGGCTCCAGCTGCCGAGGGAGTTCGAGGGCCGCGCGCTCCGCGGGAAGGACTACGCGGACTGGCTCCGCGCGCATGCCTGGAACGACTGGATCCAGTGGCGCTGCGACGTGGTCACGGCGTTCTACGCGAAGCAGGCCCGCAAGCTCGCCGCGCGCCGGCCGGACCTGAAGCTCTGGCTGAACTACATGGTGCCGGCCAACTTCAGGCACCCGGACTTCCTCAAGCCGGAATTCATGGAGCAGGCCTGCCGGGAGGCCGGCCTCGACCGCGTGCGCCTCGGGAAGGAGATTCCGAACCTCGTCCTCGGACTGACGATGGTGCCGGCCGACTACCGCTGGCGCCAGCCGGGCGAGTTCCCGTCCCCCGCGGCGCGCGACAAGCAGCGCGTCCTGGACGAACAGCCGGAGTTCTACGCGCTCCTGAAGGGGGCGTCGTTCCCGCTCGTCCACCAGCACGACCGCTACTGGGAGAGTCCGATCGGGGCCGTCGCGAAGAGCGCGGACTCGCTCTCGTGCGACTGGCTGAAGGAGTGCGCCTGGCGCGTGTCGACCATCAACCCGTCCGGCGTCCACGCGCTGCGCCACTTCGTCGAGCCGTTCCGCCACGGCGACGTGCTCGGGCTCACGAAGGGCGGCTTCCTCATCGGCACCTACGGCATGGAGCCGCGGCTCGTGCCGTTCGCCCGCGCGTTCCGCGCGCTGCCGGCGGTCGTCATGGAGGACATCGAGACGGGACATCCCGCGGTGCGCGTGCGCGCCTGCACGTTCCAGGGCAAGTCCTGGTTCTACGTCGTCAACACCGACTTCCGTCCGGCCTCCATCCTGCTCGGGATGCCGAAGGACGCGGCCGACCTCGTCTCCGGCGAGACGTACGGTTCCTCGCTCTTCGGCGGGGACGGGACGGTGCGCCTCGACCTCGGGCCGTACGACTTCCGCAGCTTCTCCGCCCCGGAGGGTCGTCCCGTCGTGAAGGGCTCCGCCCGCTGATCCCTCCGCGGCACGCGTAGATTCGGCCCCGCGTCCGCATACTACCAGGCAAGGAGACTGTCGATGGACTGGACACGGAGAGGATTTCTGGGCGGCACGGCGGCGCTTGCGGGCGTCAACCTGTTCGCCGGCGGGGCGGACGCCCCCGGGGCCGGGAACCCCTGGGAGAAGGCGGACGGTCGGGCGTCGAACGCCGTCTTCGTCCGCCGCGCGTACCTCGATCTCGCGGGGCGGCTCCCGACGAAGGTCGAGGCGCAGGGCTACGTCTTCTCGCGCAATCCCGACAAGCGGCTCGCGCTCGTCGACGAGCTGCTCGCGGACGAGGGGTTCGTCGACTACTGGACGATGCGCTTCTGCGACGTCCTGCGGGTGAAGAGCGAGTTCCCGATCAACCTCTGGCCGAACGCCGTCTACGTCTACCACCGCCGCATCCGCGAATTCGTCCGTGCGGACGAGCCGTGGGACCGGTTCGCGCGGGCGCTCCTGACGGCGACGGGAAGCGACTTCCGCGACGCGGAGGCGAACTTCCTGCGCGCGACCGCGCAGCGCACGCCCGAGGGCTACGCCGAGGCCGCGGCGCGCACCTTCCTGGGCTGGGAGTGGAAGGACCTCCCCGAGGGGCGGCGGAAGGAGCTGGCGGACGTCTTCCGGTGCGTGCGGATCAAGAACACGCGCGAGTGGAAGGAGGAGATCGTCCGCGTCGAGGGGGACGACCTCCGGCCGGCCTTCGCCGACCGCCTGCTGGGCGAATGGCGGGACGACTTCGCGCGCGCCTTCGTGCGGCGCGTGGATTTCTGGATGCTGGGCCTCGCGGAGCCCGACCCCGAACATGTCCGGATCTTCGTCCGCAACGGCTACCGCCTGCGGCCGCTCGTCCGCGCGATCGCGGGTTCGGCGGCCTACGAGCGGGGCCCCGTCACGGGGGGCTTCCCGTACCACCGGCTGGACGCGGAGGTGCTCGACGACGCGATCTGCGACCTGACGGACTCCGGGCGCGACTTCCAGTCCATCGCCCCCGAGCCGTTCACGTTCCTGCCGAAGCGCCGCCGGAGCATCTGCGTCGAGGACGGGTCCATCTCGAGCGCGTTCCTGCTGCTCTTCGGCCGGCCCGCCCGCGACACGGGCCTCCTCTCCGAGCGCCACAACGAGGTGACGGGCAAGCAGCGCCTCTACCTCTTCAATTCCGGACGGATCTTCAACCTGCTCGGCCGGATCGTCGACGGGAAGGCGTACCGCGCCCAGACGATGGCGGAGATTGTCCAGGACCTCTACTGGCGCTTCTACTCGCGCGCGCCCACGGCGCAGGAGCGCACGGACGTGCTCGCGCACTTCAACGCCCTGCCGAAGGGACCCGAGAAATGGCGCTTCCCGCGGGACCTCGCCTGGTGCCTGCTCAACTCCCGCGAATTCCTTTACCAGCACTGAGAGGACGGACCATGAAGCCTGCGAAGAGCGTGATCGAACTCTGGCTCTGGGGCGGTCCCAGCCAGCTGGAGACCTTCGACCCCAAGCCGGACGCGCCGGCCGCCTACAACAACGGACTCAAGGCCATCCCGACGAACGCGCCGGGACTGAGCGTGCACGAGTGGTGGCCGGAGCTCGCGAAGTGCGGGAACCTCTTCTCCGTCATCCGGTCCATGACCCACCCGCATTTCGGCCACGAGACCGCGACCTACCTCATGCAGACCGGCCGCAACCCGGGGGGCGGGGACGTCTACCCGGCCATCGGCGCGGTGACCGCGATGATGAAGACGCGGGACAAGTCCTACACGGGCGACCTGCCGCCGTTCGTGATCCTCACGCAGGCGAAGGGGCGCTTCAGCGAAGTGGGCTTTCTCGGCGACCGCTATGCGCCGCTCGTGACCGGCGGCAACCCGAACGCCCCGACCTTCGTCGTGGACGGCATCGTCCCGCCGGGCGGTCTGAGTCCGGAGGCGATGAAACGCCGCTTCGACCTCTTCAACCTCGTCGACCGCTTCGGCACGCCGGCCCGGTTCGGCGAGTACCTCGCCGCCGGCGCGCACGCCCGGCACGTGATCGAGGGCTCGGCCGCGAAGACGTTCGACCTCAACCTCGAGGACAAGGAGACGCGCGCGCGCTACGGACGCACCTGGATCGGCCAGAGCCTGCTTGCCGCGCGGCGGCTGGTCGAATACGGCGTGCCGTACATCACCGTCAACATGGGCGGCTGGGATTCGCACAAGCGCCATTTCGAGACGATGCGGCAGCGCACGGCCGAGACGGACCGCGCCCTCGCGGCGCTGCTCTCCGACCTCGCGGCGAAGGGGCTGCTGGACTCGACGGTCGTCTGGGTCAGCGGCGAGTTCGGCCGCACGACGAAGATCGACCGCGACCCGCCGTGGAACGGCGGCCGCAACCACTACCCGAGGTGCTTCAGCGCGCTCGTCGCGGGAGGCGGGTTCAAGGGCGGGTGCGTCGTCGGCGAGAGCGACGAGACGGCGACGAAGGTCGTGAAGCGCCCCGTCGCGCCCGTCGACTTCCTCGGCTCGATCTACGAGCGGTGCGGCATCGACCCGGACGGAGAGATGCCCAACGAGTCCGGCAAGAAGCTGACGATCCTCCCGCCCGAGACGCCGGGCGCGGGCCGTCTGCGGGAAATCTACGGGAGCTGACCGAGATGAGAACCTTCCTCCTGCTGGCGCTGCTCGCGCTCGCCGCGTGTTCCGTGCGGGGCGCCGACCCCTACGTCGGCTACCTCTACCCCGCCGGACTGAAGGCCGGGACGACGAACCGCGTGGTCGTCTGCGGCCAGTTCTTCTGGAACATCCGCGACTTCGACGCGGGCGAGGGCGTCCACGTCGTGTCGTGGGAGATGGTGCCGGGCTTCCCCGTGCCGACGGGCGACCAGCGCCGCTACCTCGTGAAATGGCTGGACGGCATCGCGAAGGGCGACCGGACGCAGCCGCGCCTGCCCGTCGAGAACGAGCACTACAACGAGTGGCGGTCGAACCGCTGGTACAACGCGCTGGGCGACCTGGACCGCGGCCAGATCGAGCTCGTCGAGCGGTTCCTCTTCATCCCGCGCAACGCGCTGCAGATGACGCCCGCGCTCAGTCAGAAGATCCTCGTCACGCTCGCGGTCGACGCGGACGCGAAGCCGGGACCGCGCGAGTTCCGCGTCTTCGGCATGGCGGGCGCCTCGCCGCCGCGCCCGCTCGTCGTCACGGCGGAGCCGCACCGGGCCGAACCGCCCTACGAACCGCCGCACCGCAGGCAGCCCGCGCCCCCGGTCGTCGACCGCATCCCCTGCGTCCTGGACGGACAGGTCATGCCCGGCGAGACGGACCTGTGGAAGCTGCCGCTCGCGAAGGGGCGCACGGTGACCCTGCGCGTCACGGCCCGCGAGCTACAGCCATACATCGGCGACGCCGTGCCGGGGTTCTTTAACGCCGTCCTGCGCGTGACGGATCCGGACGGGAGCGAGGTCGCGTTCGCCGACGACGACTTCCACCATCCCGACCCCGTGCTGACGTTCACGGCCCCCGCGGACGGCGTGTACACGCTCGAGATCCGCGACAACCTCTACCGTGGCCGCGAGGACTTCGTCTACGCCGTCGAGGTCCGCGACGGCGCGGTGCGGCCGCCCCTGCGGGACAGGTCCCTCATGCCGTCGCCGGACTGGAGCGTCCCCGCGGACGCCCTCGTCGCGGAGGTCCACGGCGTCGTGGACCGGCCCGGCCGCCGGCTCGAGCACGACTTCGAGGTTCCCAAGGCCGGCGACTACTGTTTCGACGTGCTGGCCCGCCGCGCCGGGTCCCCGCTGGACGCGCGCCTGACCGTCTGGAAGGGCGACGTCTGCCTCGCGCGCATCGACGACGTCACCAACTCGGTCCACGTCGGCAACGTCATTCAGGCCGAATGCGACCCCGTCGGACGCGTCCGCCTGGACGCGCCCGGGCGCTACACGGCGCGCCTCGAGGACGAGGCGGGCAAGGGCGGCCCCGAGTACGGGTACGACCTGCGCATCCACCGTCCCCGGCCCCGCTTCGAGGTCTGGTGCCGGAAGAGCGGCTTCACGCTGCGCAGCTGGAACGGCGGCGCGCCGGTGGAGTTCGAGGTCATCCGCAGAGACGGTTTCGACGGAAGCGTCCACCTCGAGGCGAACGGCCTTGTCCGGTTCGGGCGCGCCGAGATCCCGCCCGCCTCCAACCGCGTCTCGACCACCATCGTGTCGCTGCTGAAACGGCCCGCGGCCCCGACCAACCTGACGCTGACGGCGTCCGCCGTCGTCGACGGCCGCCGCGAGCAGGTCCTGGTCGTGCCCGCGAACGAATACAACCAGGCCTTCGCCTGGGACCATCTCGTCCCCGCCCGCCGGTTCGTCCTCAAGAGCGTCCCGGGCAATCCGCCGAAGCCCAAGGCCCAGCCGTCCAAGGCCCAGCCGAAGAAGCCCGCCCCGCCCGCGAAGAAATGAAGGAGGGCTGGCGCACGCCTTGAGGCGCACTGGCGATCGGTAACAAACAAGCAGAATCTTTGCAGACAAATTGTGAATCTCGGGAGATAGACTGGCAGGGTTTGCAGGCCTCAGTCGCACAATCCGGGACTGCGGGGCGTTTCCCGCGGGGATGCGTGGGGCGTGGGGCTTGCCATGGAGAACCGGGTATGCTAGGATTCCCGTCAGATGGCGACGATGAGAACAGAAGATCTGTCCGAATGAACAGGGTGGACAGAAGGAGAGCCCTATCCCTGCTTTGCGGCTGTCTTGGCGGACTCTTCGTCGCCGGGTGCACGAAGCGGCGCGAATTCGTCCTACGGAACGAGCTGAAACCACGCACGTTCGAGCAACTGCTGACCTTGACTCCGACGCAGCTGGAGCGCGTGGATATCGGCCGGATGAACCTCATTTGCGCGCAGGAGGCTCAACGCGGAACTTGGGACGTCGACGAGTTCTGCAGCAGAATGGACCAGTGGGCGCTCAGGATCGGGCAGGAGGCGGAACGTTACTGGACATCGTTTACGCGCGCTCCCGAACGGTACGACGGGTCTTCGGCCAAATTCCGCGCCGTCAACCTGGCGCTGTCGCTGAAAGAGGTTTTCCATTGCCGTTACGAGACGGAACTCATCGCGTCCGGTGCGATGTCCGACATCCACTCGCCCGCGTTCTTCCGCAATCCGGACCCCGTCTTTGTGTCGGGACTTCTCTCGAAGCGGCGTGGAACTTGTTCGTCCTATCCCGTGCTGATCGCCGCGATTGGCAGGCGTCTCGGCTATCCGATCGGCCTAAAGGCGACATGGGGGCACCTGTTCTGCGTCTGGGACGATGGCGTGGAATCGTTCAACCTGGACACGAACGGGACCGCGGTCGACACGCCTCCAGACGAGCACTACGGCCGGCAATCCATCCCCCCTAAGTTTCGGGGGCAGGCTATGGCCGAACGCTGGATGGTCCCATTCACGGCCGTGGATTCCCTGGGCACGTTCATTGAGACCGCTGGATTCTGCCACGAAGCCAACGGCCGCATGGGTGCGGCCTTGCGCTGTTACCGTCTCGCACTCCAATATAGACCTGGCTCGATCAATCTCCGCCGGCTGGCCTCGCGGTTCGACATCGTGCCGAAAGGAGACGCATGATGAAGGCGGATATCTTCACGTTGCTCTGCATTCACGCCATCACGGTATCCGCGTTCTACAGTCCAGATCCGGGACGGTGGACGACGCGCGACCCCCTTGGCGAGGCAGACACCCCGAATCTCTACGCCTTTGTTCGGAACAATCCTGTCGACAATGTCGATCCCAACGGGATGTACACGCTGATCGACGCGGAGAAAAGCTTGAAGCGGCAACGGGTAAGAGGTCTTCGGTGGTCCATCCTCAACGGCGAGAACTACACCGACGAGCAGCTCTACGACGAATGGCTCCGGCTGGAGCGGACACGGGGTGCCTGGTGGACGGTTCTACCACGCTGTCCCAGCAAGCTTTGCATCAGGGCGGACGGAACACCAGTCAATCCCGCCCCTGCAAAATGGCGGAATCCAGACGGTCCCAACTTGCAGTTGCGCTATCACCCCGGAGGGCAATATGAAATGCGTTCTCACCCGGTTGGCCATTTGGGGAACCAGTGTATTTATGACGCCAGTGGGGACCTGATGGTGAAGATTCCCTCAGCAGGAACAGTGGACTTTTATGCGCCAGGTTTCCTCGGATTGTGGTACATCGACGTTCCCTGGGGCCATTATCCACACGATGTCGTGACATACGAACTCGCGGACTCGCTTGGCCGGATCAGGGACTACTATTCAGTGAGGCCGTCATGGTAAGAAAATACGCTTCTCATATGTTGTGCCCTCTACTGAATTCAATGTGGCGGTGGGGTGTCATCTGGTCATGCATTTTTGCCTGGCAGCTAATGCTCGTACTGTTTTTCTTGGGCTGGTCGGTTTGGGATAAGATGCCGATTGAAGGGGTTGTCTCCTATTTGTTCAGCGGAGGGTATCTTGTCATGGAATGCGTGGGGCAACAAACATGGGGGCCTATGTCGATTGGCGACGTGCGATGGGTGCTCGGCGCTTCGATGATGGTGGGCCTGAGCATGCTTCCCTTCTGCTTCAGGACAACCTGGATCCGTGTTTCCGCATGGATGATCTTTGGCGTCGTCTGCCTTCTGGGCAGTCTTTGCACCATGGGCAACATGGCATGCGTGATTACATGACCAAACAAACCTGTTATTCCGTGAGGCCTTCATGGTGAAATGCGCATTGAGAAAGCATTGGCCACTCCTCGTGGACTGGATGCTCGTGGCCATCTCCGTGGCGCTGTTGCTGCATTCGACTCAATGGGGCTTGCATGCGCACCCATTGCTGGCGATACGACTACAGATATCCCATTGCCTTGGCCTAGGGTATGCACTTCTCGACGAGCGTCCTGGGCCATTGCATGTCCGTGTTCATTCTGGTATCCTTCGTAGGTGCTGCCGCGTGATGGAGCAGGCGGTTCTGCAAGGTAGCATACAAGTACACGGGGTCAGGCCCCAGGCAGGTGGTTTCCGCCGGCGTCCAGACAGGATTTCGGGCAGGTGCCCATGTCATCCATCGGACGTCTCCCATGCGTACAGCGATGTGGTAACCGGCCACCCGCTGCTCCGTATCATACTCCATCACGCGGCAGACTTCTACCCCGTGTGTCCCCGAAGGCGGGGAACGGACAACATGATACCAGACGGGATATGGCATGAGAACAGGAACCGGGACGCGGCGTGGGGGGACGGGGAACAGGAGAACGGGATTTGGCTGGAGAACAGGAACCGGGACACGGCGCGGGGGACGGGGAACAGGAGAACGGGATCTGGCTGGAGAACAGGAACCGG
>JAEDMN010000092.1 GCA_016302985.1 Kiritimatiellia bacterium
GCTGAAGGCGCTCCAGCGCCGCAATGCGGTCCTCAAGCGCGGGATGGGTCGCGAAAAGCGAAGACATGCCGCCGCTGATGCCGAACGCCTTGATGGAATCCGGCAGAACGCCGGGCTGGAGATTCCCAAGCCTCCGCAAGGCCGCGATCATCGGGCCCGGCGAGCCCAGGAGCTCCGCGCTGCCCGCGTCCGCGGCGTATTCGCGATGACGGGAGTACCACATCGCGACGATCGAGGCGCCAATGCCGAGGGCGAACTGCATGACGAAGTAGACGAGGTGGTACAGGCCACTTGATCCACCACGACGGCGTTCCCCGTCCCGGTTCAGCGCGCCCGCCGCGAGCATGGCGACCACGCGGGAAAGGAAGATCACGCAGGCATTCAGGACGCCCTGGAGAAGTGTCATCGTGACCATGTCGCCGTTCGCGACATGGCTCATCTCGTGTCCCAGCACGGCGCGGAGTTCATCCTTCGTCATCTGGCGGATGATGCTGTCCGAGACCGCGACCAAGGCGCTGTTGCGGAACGCGCCCGTCGCGAACGCGTTCGCCTCACCGTGATAGACGGCGACTTCCGGCATTTTCAGGTTCGCGCGTTCCGCAAGCTCGCGCACCGTCTCGACGAGCCAGCGCTCGGCCGCGCCTTCGGTCCCGTCGATCGTCTTCGCGCCAACGGACATCTTGGCCATCGTCTTGGACAGCAGCAGGGAGATGAAACCACCGGCCATGCCCCAGACCAGCGAGAAGACGGCGAGCCCGCCCAGATCGATTCCGCCCTTCGAGGAGAAGAGCTGGTTCGGGTCCACGCCCATCAGCAGGCAGACGACATGCAGGACGACCATCATGGCCAGCATGATGGCGAAATTCAGCATCGTGAACAGGAATATTCTTTTCAAAGTACCCTCCCTAGCCCAAGCGACCCTTGTCCAAGGTCAACGTGCGGTCGCACTTGGCGGCCGCGGCGGACGAATGGGTGACCATGACGCAGGCGAGCGGCGATTCGTTGACTTCAAAGAGGAGCTTGAGGATCTCCTCCCCCGTCAACGCATCGAGGTTGCCCGTCGGTTCGTCCGCGAAGACGATCTCCGGGCGCGTGATGAGCGCCCGTGCGAGCGCGACGCGCTGCTGCTCGCCGCCGGAAAGTTCCGTCGGCAGGTGGTCCAGTCGGTCCCCGAGGCCGACCTTCGCAAGCAGTTCGCAGGCTCGCGCGCGGATCTCTTTCCGGGACGACGAGCAGCCGAATCCCGTCATTGTCGGCAGCAGGACGTTTTCAACGATATCCAGTTCGGGCATCAGATGGAAGCTCTGGAAGACGAATCCGACGCGGGTGGCCCGCAGACGGGTGCGCCGACGGGACGCACCGAAGCCGCGGAAGAGCGACTCGCCGGCCAGCAGCACGTCGCCCGCGGTCGGGCGGTCGAGGCCACCGAGGATGTTCAGCAGCGTCGTCTTGCCGGCGCCACTCCGACCGACGACCGCCACATGTTCGCCGGGCTCCACCATGAACGACACGCCGTCCAGCACGCGGATCGGCGGCTGTCCGGGGAGGCGGTACTCCTTCGCGATTTCCCTGACTTCGAGCAGACTCATCTGGCCCCCTACTTGTTGAGCGCCTCGACGGGGTTCTTGGATGCGGCGAGGAAGGCCGGGACGAGCGCGGCGAGCAGCCCGAAGAAATAGACGATTGCCACAACCCAGACGACGTCCGCCGCCACGAGGCGGTACGGAATCGAGTCCAGACCATAGACCGACTTCGGGAAGACCTGCACGCCGAAGCGCGCCAGCTGGTCGACGATGTTCTGGAGATTGCGGAGAACCGCGTAGGCGGTGGCGAGACCGAGCAGCGTGCCCGTCGTGACTTGGACCAGACCATGCACGACGAACGCGCCCATGATCTTGGCCTTCGTGAAGCCCAGCGCCTTGAGAAGGCCGATTTCGGACGTTTTCTGGACCGTGAGCACGAGCAGCGTGTTCATCACGCAGAACAGCGCGACGATGGTGATGAGCATGAGCAGGAACGCCGTCATGTTCTTCTCGACGGCCAGGGCGTTGAACAGTTCGCGGTCTGCCTGGCGCCAGGTCACCACCCGGCATTTCGGGGCCAGGTCGCGAATCTGCTCGACGAGCTTGTCGAAGACCGGGGCATTGGATGGCTCGGCGGTGCGCAGGTGGATCGCGAACACGCCGTGGTCGAGTCCCATCAGCTCGCGGGCGCTGGCCAGCGAACAGACCGAGAAACCCGAATCGTAGTCGCGCTGTCCCGAGGAGAAGATGCCCGTGACCTTCCACTTCAGCGGAAGGTAGATTTCATCGCGCGACGCCAGCGTCTTCGGCGAATAGACCGTCACCATGTCGCCCACCCAGCAGCCCAGCTGACGGGCGAGGTCGACGCCGAGCACGATGGAATCGCATTCCAGGTCGTAGTCGCCCGCGCGCGGCGCGCCGATGCGGTACGCATTCTGGAACCGGTCCGGGTCCACGCCAAGTACGACCGGTGCTGAGACGCGCCCCCGGTATTCGAGCATGATGCGCGTGTCGATTTCAGGCATGGCGGACGTCACGCCCGGAATCGCCGCGAGCTTCTCGACGAGCTTTTCCTCGTCGCGGATCACGTTCCCCATGCCAGATGAGGCAGACAAGGTGACATGGGGCTTGAAATCGAGGATCTTCTGCTCCCAGAGATCCCCGAACCCCGTCATCACCGCGCGCACGATGATCACGGCCGCGACGCCCAGAAGAACGCCCAAAACCGAAACGCAGGTGATCACGGAGGTCACGCTGCGCTTCGGCTTCAGATACTTGAGCGCTAGGAAAAGACTAAACGGCATCAATGAAACTGTTTCGCCCGCGCGCTTGTTCCGCCTACGGCTCACGCGCTTGCGGGCGAATGGACTAGATATCGATCGAAACGCTGACTTCGCCGCTCTTGTCCTTCGAGAGAGCCTCGACGTCGGCCTCGACCTCCGCGGCCTTCAGCGAGGTCGTCGGCAGGTAGCGGTAGTAGACCATGAGCTGCAGCGCGGCGAGGCAGGTGTCCATCACGCCGCAGGACTGGACCGGCGTGCACTGTTCCCAGGTCTTCTTCTTGTCCGCGACGGCCTTCCTGTCCGCATCGCTGTACACGTTGATGCGCATCGAGTGGACGTCGTTGTTGAGCCAGAAGCCCATCGGCTGTTCCTTGCCCTTGTTGTCCGTGTAGACGGCGGGCTTTCCGGTGCGGTGATCGACCTTGTACGCGATGATCTTCTTCGGATAGAAGGCCTTCTGCTCGGCATTCCACTTCTTCCAGAGCGTGAAGTTGGCGGGCAGGGCGTCCTTGCACATGCCGGCCTGGTACTTGCACTGGGAGGCATAGTAGGAGTAGTACTGCGAACTCTCGCCGCCGGACATGTGCTTCCTGTCGAACGTCGGAAGCCAGTCCTTCATGACCGTGAGGGCATTCTGCACCTCGGGCTCCTTGCCATAGCCGAGAAGCTGCATGCAGAGGCAGCCGACGCCTCCGAGACCGCCGCTGCCGCCATTGTGGTTCGTCGTCGCGCGGTAGACGAAGCCGGCCTTCTTGGAGTAGTTGCGCGTCTTCAGACACTTGATGGCCTTCTTGATGCACTCCTCCATGCCGGGGATGTGGATGCCGGACATCTTGGCGGCCTTGATGGCCTGCATGGCCCAGCCGCCGAAGGAGATGTCGTCCGGACCATCCTTCGTCACGCGCGCCATGTTGTAGTTCCAGCCGCCCGTCGCCGTCTGGCCGCTGATGATGCGGCCCAGCGTCTTCTCCGCGGCTTCGCGCGCATTCGGGTTCTTGGTCATGCCATACGCCTCGCAGAGGGCGTAGGTCCCGATGAGGAAACCATACTCGCTCCCCGTGGCGCCGCGCATCTTGATGTAGGGCGTCTTGCCGTTGGGGTCCTTGACCTCCTTGCCGTCCTTGTCCTTCACGATGTAGACGCTGTTGACGAGGTAGTCGAGGGCCTTCTGCACGGTCGGGCCGAACTCCTTCGAGCCCGGCGTCTCGCCGTGCGCGAGGTAGGAGAGGACCGCGAGGCCCGTGGCCGCCGCGGGATCGCTGCCCGGCATGGAGCCGTCGGGGTTCTGGACGTACTTCAACCAGCGGAGCGCCTTGAGCACTGCGGCCTCGGTGGCCGCGTCGCCGTACTGGGCGCCGCCAGCCGTGTAGACGCCACGGACGCCGGCATTGCGCTCGGTGCCCATGACGGACTTCATCGTGACCGGGCTCTTGATGTTGAGCATCGCGTCGACGGAGGCGACCTTCACGGACTGCGGTTCCGCGGTCGGGGCCGGCGGCTCGTTCGACACCTCGGTCGGATCCATCGTCGGCGTGTCGACCTGGACGTCGATATCGGTGTCCGGCGGCGGCTCGGTATCGGGCGGGGTCTCGACTTCCTCGAGCTTTTCCTCCTCCTGCTGCGCCTCGGCGATCTCGACCTTCAGTTCACGCTTGCCGTCGCCCGAGATGGCCGTCACGACGAAGAGGATGCCCACCAGCATCGTCGGCAGCAGGATGGCGCACAACGGCGCAATCTGACGCTGCAGTTCGGTGAGGGCCTCCTTGTATTCGGGGGTCGAACGCGGCTTGCCAAGGCCGGCGAACATCTTGACGAGGCGCTTGAAATAGCCCTCGTCCTCGTATTTCGCCATCTCCTCCGCGAGCTGTTCCTTGATCTGATCCTCGTCGATCGTATCCATCTCGAAATGCTCCTACTCGGTTACATGCTGAAGATCGACACGTTGTACATGCCGTGCTTGTAGCACGTGTCCAGCGCGTCGACCAGGAACTTGTGCGGCGAATCCAGCGTGCAGCGCACCAGCACCATCGACTTCTTCGAGACGGCGGAGAGCTGCTTGATGTTCCGGTCGAGTTCCTTGATCGAGACCCCGCGGCCGTTGAAGACCATGCCGCCGGGCCCGATGTCGATCTTGATCTGCGTGTCGTTCTCGTCCTTCGTGGACTGGCTGGTGTTCGGAGCCGGACGATTCGCATTCAGCTTGGAGAACAGGTCCTCCTGTTTGATCGTCACCACGAAGAAGATGATCAGCTCGAACACGACGTCGATCATCGGCGTCATGTCCAGCTGCGGATTTTCGTACTGCTTGCGTGCCATGTGGACGACCTCACTTACCCTTTTCGCTCTTGCGGTCGTAGACGGCCACGAAGGAGATCTTCCAGATGCCGTTCATCGTGCAGGCGTTCATCACGTCGGCGACGGCCTTGTGCTTCGTGCGGTAGTCGGCCCGGATCATCACCGGGAACTCGCCGTACTTGCGCATGCGCTCCTTCACGCGCCGGCCGAGTTCGGCCGGCGTGATCGTCACGTCGCACATGGAGATGCGGCCGGTCCGGGCGATGTCGACGATCAGGTGGGTCGGAGGCAGCTCGTCCGGCGTCAGCTCGATGCCGTGCTTGCCGTCCTCCAGCCGCACCGTCTCGTCCTTGGCGTTCGCCTGGGTCAGGGTGACGACGAAGAAGATGATCAGCTCGAACACGACGTCGATCATCGGCGTCATGTCCAGCGAGGGATTCTCGAATGTCTTGCGTGCCATGTCCTACGGTCCTTTTCTACGGTCCTTTCGGGACGCGGTGGAACCGGGGGGTTAGGCGTTCTCGTCCAGGACCTCGACGTTGCGCAGGCCCTTCAGGAGCTCCATCGTGAGCGCCGTCATGCGCATGATCAGGCGGTTGGCCTTGTTGCGGAGCGAGTAGAAGAGCGTGATCGTCGGGATGGACACGATCAGGCCGCCGGCCGTCGTCCAGAGGGCCTGGCCGATCGAGTTGGCGAGCATCGAGGCATCGCCGGCGCCGCCCTGCGCGAGGGCCTGGAACGTGAGAATCATACCCTGGACCGTACCGAGCAGGCCGAGGGACGGGCCGAGGTTCGAGCACACGGAAATCCAGGTCAGACGCTGCATGAGACGCTCGGTTTCGAGGTCGGCCGCGCCGTTGACCGCTTCCTGGATCACGTCATAGCCGTCCTCGACGTGCCGGAACGCCGCCGTGAGGATGTTGGACATCGCGCTCGGGTCGCTCTCGCAGGCCTTGAGGGCCTTCATCACGTCGCCCTCGGCCATGGCGCTCTGGACGTTGCTGATGAGGGAGGCGGGCATGAGCTTCTGCGGCTTGACGAGCACGAAGCAGTCCATCGCGAAGTAGATCGCGGCCGCGCCGTCCGCGAACAGCGCGAACCACAGGATCGTGCCGACGATGCCCGAACCGAAGACGATGTCGAAGAAGCCGCCGCTGGACTTCTTGGTGTTCGTGGCGTTCGCGTCGACGGCCTTGCCGTTCGCGTCCGTGAGTTCAGCGGCGGGGGCCGCATCCTGGGCGAGCGCAACGCTCGCGGCAACCGGGGCGACAACCAGGCCGAGCATCATGATCGCGGCCATCACGGACTTCTGGAGCTTCATCATCTTCATTGTTTTGTTCCTTTTTAAAGGGGATTTAGACTTTGCCAACTTTAAACAACCGAATTCAAGCAACCTTCTGTTTTCTGACTCACTTCGCAGCCCACGGACTGTCCGCGTACTGCTTCAGCTGCGCGCGCATCGATTCCGCGCGGCCGCTCTGGCCGAGCTTTTCGAAGCACTTGCAGGCCTTGTAGAGGGCCTCGGGCTGAAGCTTGGGCGCGATTTCGGGATCGCGGTACATCAGGACCACGCGCAGGTAGCCGTCGACGAGGGCCTTGGTGGCCGCGTCGTTGGAATCCTTGCCGTCCTTGAGAATGATGTCGCCGCGCTTGATGAGCGCCGCGCCGACCGAGAACGGATCCCCGCTCTTGGCGGCCTTCTGCAGCGAGGAGTCCAGCTTCTGACGGCGGTCAAGGACGAGGAGCGCCTCCCAGTAGGACGGCGCGAGGTCGCCCTTGTACGCGGCGGTCTCGTCGTTCTTGATGATGTCCTCGCACACGCGCAGGCCGTCGGCGGCCTTGCCGGAGACGATCAGCGCCTCGGCCAGGTAGCGGCCCGCCGCCTTGTCCCAGTCGAGGTGGGCGTAGTCCTTCACGATCTTCTGCAGCGCCGGGATGGCCGCGGCGCCCTGACCCTTCGCGACCTGCTCGACGGCCTCGTCGTACCCGTCCGGCTTGTTGATGCTCATCTCGACGACGTCGGACGGCTTGACCTGGACCTCGATGCCGTTCTTCCCCTTCACCGCGTACGCCTTGTCGCGCGCGCTCCAGCGGATCGTGCCCTTCTGCTCGCCCTGGTCGGTGGTGATCGACCCGGTGATGGCGCCGAACCCAGCCGCGGCCGCGAGGACCGCCAGCACCGTCATTACGCTCTTACGCATTTTCATAACTCCTTGGCCGTCCGTGTCTTACTTGTCGGCCTGCGCCTGGTTCAGGGCGTTCTGGACCGCGGTCTTGCGCTTGCCGTTCGGGAACAGCTCCTGATAGATGGCGCCGTATTTCAGGATGAGCTCGCTCTGGTCCTTGCCCAGCCGGGCCATCAGCGGCAGCACGGTTCCGTAGCAGCGCTCGAGGTTCGCCAGCTGCGCCGGCGTCATGTCCTTCGCGGGGTGCTCCTCGGTCGGCTCGTGCGACATCAGGTAGGCCTGGAAGGCCGCGACCGCGAGGCGGCAGGTCTCCTCGGCCTTGTCCTTCAGGTTCATCGCCTCCTCGGCCTCCATGCGGCTGACCATCACGTCCGCGGAGCGAAGGTCCAGGATGTCGAGCTCGGCCTGCGTCTTGCGATGCGCGCGGAGCTTCTTGATCGCGCCCACCGCCGCATTGAAGTTCTTCGTGCGCTGGAGGTCGTCCTTCTCGCGGCGACCCTCCTCGGAGGCGACCTTCACGAGCATCTCGTACGCGTCGATCACGAGCTGGGACTTCGCGTTCTTCTCGATGAACTCGTCCAGCTTCTGGTGCGCGTCGGCGTACTGCTGCTGGCCGACGCTCGCCGTGGCCTGGCCAAGCGCGGCGCGGGCCACGATCGCCGCGCGCGCGGCCTTGTTGGTCACGTCCTTCGACAGGTCGATCGCACGCGTGTAGGCCTCGGTCGCGACGTCCCAGCCCTTCGCCTCGAGAAGCGCGTCGCCCGCGAGCAGGAACTGTCCGGACGTGTACTTGCCGCCCTTGGTCTCCAGCATCTGCTTGTACTGCGCGACGCCTTCCTGGCGCAGGCCCATCTCGATGAGGGTCTTGGCCAGGCGCGGCACGGAGTTCTTCGCCTCGTCGGATTCGGGGAAGCTCTCCTGCAGGCGCGCGAACGCCTTCTGGGACGCGTCCATGTTCTTGTCGGCCGTGTGGATCGTGCCGATCTTGACGAGCGCGACAGGACCGTACTTGCCCTTCGGATAGGCCTTCAGGTACTCCTCGAACGCGGCCACGGCCTTCTTGCGGTTCTCGGGGATCTCGTCCTCGGGCCACGCCAGGCGCTGCCAGCTGTCCGCCTCGAGGAACATCGCCTGTTCGCGGCGCGTCAGGAACTTCTCCTTCTCGGCCGCCTCGAGCGACTTGTTCGCGTCGAGCTCCTTCGTGAGCGTCTCGCCGACCGCGTGGAAGTCGGCGATGGCGCCCTTCACGTCGGCGGCGCCGGACTTGCGCAGCTGCTCGGCGGCCTCGACGACGTTCGTCTCGGCCGCCGCCGCGAGGTTCGCGAAGCCGGCGCGCTGCTGCATGATGGCCAGCTGGAACTGAGCCGCGCTCTTCTCGTTCACCTTCTTCGAGGCCTCGACGAACTTGCGGAGCCAGGTCTTCTGGCCTTCTTCGTCGTCCATCTTGCCGCAGCAGGTCGCGAGGTAGTTCAGCGAGCTCGCGTAGTACGGCGAATTCGTGTAGACCGTCGCGACCAGCGTGTGGAAGCGGATCGCCTTCTCCCAGTCCTCGGCCTTGAAGGCCTGGCCGGCCAGGTTGAGGGCCGTCTGCGCCGCGTTGTAGTGCTGGCTGAAGTTCTTGAAGTACAGGTCGTACAGCTGCTGCGAACGGGCGAGGAACCCGGCCTCGCGCTCCGTGACCGCGAGGCGGAGGATCTCGTCGCCCGCGGCCTTCTCGCGCGAATCGCCCTTGCCGGCGAAGGCCGTCGCGAGCTTGTCCTCGTCCGCGTCGACCGCCGCGCGCAGTTCCTTCTTCTTCGCGGCGTCCTTCTCGGACTGCAGCTGGTCGAGATTGCAGTTGATCAGCACGGCCATCGCGCCCGGGGCCTGTTCGGCGTCGGGGTGCTGCGCAAGCAACGCGGTGTAGGCCTTCGCGGCGGTCTTCAGGTCGCCGCCCTTGTAGGCGGCGTACGCGCTGTCGAACTGCTTCTGGATGACCTTCTTCAGCTGCTCGGGCGTGATCTTGACGGCCTTCTTCAGGTCCGCCTTGTAGCGCTCGAGCACGAACGCGGCGATTTCCTCGTAGACCTGGCCCGCGTCCATCGAGCTCGAGGACTCCGGGTACTGGATGAAGACGTTGACCGCGTGGTTGAACGCGCCCAGGCCGTTGCGCTTGCCGTTGACCCGCGCGCCGAGCAACGCGGCCTTGATCTTCTCCTCGTCCGGCTTCGCGGCCTTCGACTCGGCCTGCGCCGCGGCCCACAGCATCTTCGCGAGCAGGTAGCGGCACTCCGGCATCGGGCTCATGCGGACATAGCCCTTGCTGCCGTCGGGGTCCTGGCTTCTCAGGCTGTTGTGGATCTCCGCCAGCTGCGGCATGTAGTCCGTGACGAGCGACTGCGCCTTCTCCACGTTGCCGCGGAGCATCTCGATGTGCGCCTTCATCGCGATGGCCTTGCCGAACACGATGATGAGCTCGTTCTTCCAGAGCAGCTTGTCGACGAGCTTCGTCGCCTGCTCGATGTAGCCGTTGCGCTTGTCGAGCTTCGCCTTGTCCTTCTTCGGATCGGCGACGACGATGTCCTCGGCCAGCTGGATGAGCAGCCCGGCCTCCTCCATCGCGACCGTGCACCAGCGTTCCTCGGGCAGGTTCTTCGTGAGGAGTTCGCCGTACATCTTGACGGCCTCGTCGAAGTTGCGTTCGGCCACGCACATCTGGGCCCACTTGAAGCCGCTCTCGACGTAGAAGTCCAGCAGGTCCGCGCCCGGCTTCGGAACCGACTTGAAGAAGTCCTGGTAGATCTTCCGGCATTCGGCCATCATGCCGCGGGCGTAGTAGGCGTCGGCCAGCGAAAGGCTGAGGGCCCAGTACTCGGCGTCCTTCGTCTTCTTCTCGGCGATGACCTTCTTCACCTCGTCGAATTTGCCGAGACGGAGCGCACCCTGCAGCTCGCGGACCTTGAACTTCGGCCCCAACGCCGGCCAGCGCTTCTTCGCGGCCTCGATGACGGGCTCCGCGAGGTCGGGCATGTTCGCGTTGACGAGCGCGTCGATGTAGGCGAGCTCCTCCTTGGCCGCGACGTCCTCGGACGACGCGGGTTCGTCGGCCCCTCGCGCGCACGCAAAAGGCGCCAGGGCGAACGCGGCGAGAACCGCGACCGACAGTGCGTGGGTATGGCAAATGCTCATGGTGGAAAAATTATAGTGGAAAAGGCGGTGCGCGTCAAGCGCACCGCCTTTTGTTTTTCGTGCGTCGGAACGCACGTTCGACCCCTCGCGGGATTACTTTTCGTCCAGCGCCGCGACGCCCGGAAGCACCTTGCCCTCGAGGTATTCGAGGGACGCGCCGCCGCCCGTGGAGATGTGGCTCATCTCGGCCGCCTTGCCGCTCTTCTTCACCGCGGAGACGCTGTCGCCGCCGCCGATGATGGACATGCCGCCGTTGGCCTTCACCGTGGCGACCGCGTCGCACACGCCGAACGTGCCCTTCGCGAGCGGCGCGAACTCGAAGCAGCCCATCGGGCCGTTCCACACGACCGTCTTCGCCGCCTTGACGGCGTCGGAGAAGAGCGCGATCGTCTTCGGGCCGATGTCGAGGCCCATCCAGCCGTCCTCGATGTCGCCGTCCGTCACCTTCATCGTGATGTCGGAGGCGTCCTTCTCGGCCGGGAACTTGTCCGCGACGACGTTGTCGATCGGGAGCAGGAACTTGATGCCCTTGGCCGCCGCCGCGTCCAGCATCTCCTTCGCGTAGGCGAGCTGGTCGTCCTCGCAGAGGGAGGCGCCGACCTTCATGCCCTGCGCCTTCTTGAAGGTGTAGGCCATGCCGCCGCCGACGATGAGCGTGTCGACCTTGTTCAGGAGGTTCTTGATGACCTTCAGCTTGTCGCTGACCTTGGCGCCGCCGAGGATGGCCACGAACGGACGGACCGGGTTCTCGACCGCGTCGCCGAGGAACTTGATCTCCTTCTCGAGGAGGAAGCCGCTGACCGCGGGACGGAGGTAGTCCGCAACGACGGCCGTCGAGGCGTGCGCGCGGTGCGCCGTGCCGAACGCGTCGTTCGCGTAGACGTCGCCGTAGGAGGCGAGCTTCTTCGCCATCGTGGCGCGCTGCTCCTTGAGCTCGGCCTTCTTGGCCTGGTACTCCTCCTCCGTGAGGTGGATGCCCTTCTTCTCGTCGTCCTTCTTGACCTTGCCGTCCTCGGCCTTGTAGAAGCGGGTGTTCTCGAGGAGCGTGACGTCGCCCGGCTTCATCGCCGCGACGATTTCGTCCGCCGCCATGCAGTCCGGCGCGAACGCAACCGGCTTGCCGAGCTGCTTCGCGAGCTCCTCGGC
>JAEDMN010000093.1 GCA_016302985.1 Kiritimatiellia bacterium
CCAAGCCCTTCTCCATCGCGGAGCTCGTCGCCCGGGTGCAGGCGCTTCTGCGCCGCGCGAACAATGCCGCGGAAACGAGCCTGCTGCGCATCGCCGACCTGGAGATGGACCTGGTCACGCACCGCGTCCGCCGTGGCGGCAGGTCCATCGACCTCCAACCCCTCGAGTACAAGCTGCTCGAATACCTCCTGCGCAACGCCGGGCGCGTGGTCACGAAGACCGTCATCCTCGAACGTGTCTGGGACTACGACTTCGCGCCTCGGACGAACGTCGTGGAAACCCGCGTCGGCCGGCTGCGCGACAAGATCGACAAGGGATTCGAGCGCAAGCTCATCCGCACCGTGAGGGGATTCGGCTATGTCATCGAAAAGGACGCCTAGGCCACATTCGCTCAGGACCTGGATGGTCATCCAGGTGCTCCTCGCCAACGCCCTCATCGGCCTCGCCTCGTTCGCCTTGATCTTCGGCGTAACCCGCCAGTTCCTGGAGCGCGAAGTCACCACCGACCTGGACCATCTTGCCGGCGACCTGGTCCGCGAGAGCGTCAAGTTTGGAAACGACCGGCCGAAATTCATCGACTGCATCCGCGAAGACGTGGAGGAGCGCGGCGCGGACCGCCTCTGCATCGTTCTCCTGGACGGGACGAACGGCGTGGCCTTCGCCACCCGGTCCGACCCCGCGGTCCTGAGCCGGATGGTCAAGGAGTCCGCCCGCGGCCGGTCCGACTGCACGTTCCACAAGACGGAACAGGGCGGCGAGCAGGCCCACCGCGTGGTGCGGCTCCGCGCCGTCCCCCTGCCGGACGGCGGCTCGGTCCTGCTCGGGTACAACGTCACGCCCGACCACGACCACCTGCTCTTCCTGGCCCTGGCCTCGCTCGGCGCCCTGCTTCTGAACTTCCTCCTGACCGGCATCGGCGCCTGGCTGCTCGGTTCGCGCTTCACCCGCGCCCTGGCCGGCATCGCCGCCGCGGCCCGGCGGATCGAGGACGGCGAACTCGCGCAGCGCGTCCGGGTGTCCGCATCCAGCGGACGTGAAATCGCCTCGCTCGCGCGCGCCTTCAACGCGATGTGCGACGCGAACGAACGGACCCTGAACGAGCTCTGGACGCTCTCGGACAACATCGCCCACGACTTGCGCACGCCCCTCACGCGCATGCAGGGCAACGCGGAGCTCGCGGCCACGGGCGCCCTGCCCGTGGAGGACCTGCCCCCCGCCGTAGCCGAGGAGACGTCCGCGATGATCGAGATGATCAACACGATGCTCGAGATCTCTCAGACCGGCTGCCGCATCGAACGCACGCCGCGCACCGAGGTCGACCTCTCGGAGACGGTGCGGCGCGTGGCCGAGCTCTACGGCCCCGTCGCGGAGGACAAGGCCCAGCGCGTCGCGCTGGACCTTCCGCCCGAACCCGTCGTCTTCCACGGCCATGCCGGCAAGCTGCAGCAGCTCGTCGCGAACCTGCTCGACAACGCCATCAAGTTCACGCCCGAGGGCGGACACGTCCTCGTCTCGCTCACGACGGTGGCGCGCGACGCCGGCGGCCGTGCTGTCCGGATTGCCGTCTCGGACGACGGTCCCGGCATCGCGCGGAACGACCTTCCGCACATCTTCACCCGCTTCTGGCGGTCGGACAGCAGCCGCACCCTCCCGGGCAACGGACTCGGCCTCGCCCTCGTCAAGGCGATCGCGACCTCCTATGGCGGCACCGCGGAGGCCGAGAACCTCGACCCCCGCGGCGCCTGCTTCACGGTGACGCTGCCGCTTACCTGAAGACCAGCGCCAGGCCGCTGTCCCGCACCGTGAAGCGGAGCACCCCGCCGTCCGCCCGGAGGTTGGCGGAGAGCCGGCGCGTGGCCGGATAGCCCAGCCCCGCCGCGGACCAGCCGCCCGTGCCGCCGCGGACCGTCCCGTACGTGCCCAGCACGCCGCTGTACGGCAGCGCGACCGTGTCGCCCTCGTCGTGCCCGAAGTCGATCACGCCGCCCGCGAGCGCCAGTTCGCCCGTCACGGCCAGCGCGTCGGACGCCCCTTCCGCGGCGTCGAACGGGATCCGCACGCCCTTCTCCAGCACCAGCCCCTCGGCATGGAACGTGCCCGCCCCGCCCGCGCCGTCGCCCGGGGAGAGCTCCGTCGTCACCGTCAGCGTGCCGCCCGCGACCGCGCCCGAACCCGAGACGCGCGCGAACGTCCAGCCGGACGCGGCCGAACCGCGCGAGAGGTCCATCGTCGCATCCGACGCGACGAAGAGGTCGTTCGTGTTCGGGAAGAGGGCGCACAGCGTACCCGCAAGGACGTCGACGCGGCCCGTGACCGACGCGAACGAGCCTTCGAGCGTCGCCTTGCCCGCACCGATCTTGTACACGCCGCCGTCACCCGTCGCGCCCGCTTCGAACGCCTGGCGCACCGCAATGTCCTCGGCGCAGTCGATTCCCGCGCCGCCCGGTCCGACACGGACCGCGTTCGCGCCGCTCAGGTAGTTGTTGAGCGAGCCCTTGCCCGGCGCGTTCGTCGCCGTGCCGGTCGCGCGCAGCATGCCGCCGTCGAAGACGAACTCCGCCCATCCGGCGTTTCCAGGGCGCGCCGTCGGCACGGTCTGGAACACCGCGTTCGTCGCGCGGGTGCCGCAGCCGACCGTCACGACGTTCGTCATCTTCGCGTCGTCCGTGCTCTGCCACGAAAGGTACTGGCCCGCGTCGAAGAGACCGTCCTTCACGTGGATCGCCACGCCGCCACCCACGCGGCCGGAACCCGTCCCCGACTGGCGGCCGAACGCCGTCCAGCCGAGATGGACCTCGGCGCCGCCGTCGACGTCCCACCGGACCGGCGTGCGCGTGCCGATGTCCGACCACACGTCCGGACGCGAACGGATCTCGCCGCCATGCATGTCGATGTGGATCTTCATCGCGTGCTGGTCGCCGAAGATGAAGCCGTAGGCCGCGCCCGTCGACTCCATCAGGCCCCCGTTGACGACGATGTCGAAGAGGCTCCACCCCGAGGTCTCCGGACTGTAGTTGTTCGGCGAGGAGAAGAACCAGCCGCCGCTCGACAGGCGGGAGCCCTTCTCCAGCACGATCGATCGGTACGGCGGCGGCGTATAGTCCGTGCTGTACTGCACGCGCAGCGAGAACTCGTCGGGACTCTCGTTCGGGCCGACGGAGAGCTCGAACACGGCGTTCTCCGCGAGGCGGAGCGTGCCGTCCTGGTGCCGGAACTGCCCGGCGACCGCGGGCGGGTTGATCCACGTGCCCGCGATCGTCAGCGTTCCCGCGCCCGTCTTCGTGAAGACCCGGCGGTCGGTCGTCGCCAGGTCGCCCGAGAGGCGCAGCGGCCCCGCCGTGTCGAACGTCGGATTCGTCGTCAGCTCGACCGGCCCGGTCACCTCGCTCTCGACGGTGCCTGCGGACGCAAGCGTGCCGCCCGAGATCGCGAGCGCGCCGGAACCCGTCGTGGCCCCGTCCGCCAGTTCGAGGCGGCCGCCCTTCAGCTCGGTCCCCGCCGTGTACGTGTTCGCGTGCGACAGGCGCAGCGTGCCGCCGCCCAGCGTCAGCGGCTCACCGCCGGACACCTCGCCCGCGAGCTCGAGCGCCTTCGCGGTCGAGACCGTCATCGGCGCCATGAGCTTGACGGGCCCCGTCACCTTGCCCGCGGCCGTGTCCGCGCTGATCCGGCCGCCCGTCACCGCGACCTGCCCGGCCGCGACGCCGTCCGACACGTCCAGCACGCCCGCGCGCAGGTCCACCGGCACGGCGGACGCGCCGCCGAGCGTGAGCCGTCCGGCGCCCGTCTTGGAAATCTGCCGGTCCCCCGTCACGCCCCCGGCGAGCACGAGGGTCCCGGCGCCGGCCGAGACCACCGGGGCGTTCAGCGTCACCGGCACCTCGACGCGGTGCGTGCCGCTCGCAGACTCGAGCCGCACCTCCCCGGACGCGCCCGGATTCAGCGTCAGCGCGCCAGGGCCCGCCAGCGTGTAGGCGTTGCCGTTGGCGAAGACGAGTCCGCCCGCCGAGACGTCGCCCGCGACCGTGACCGTGCGGGCGGCCGTCGCCGCGGAGAGGAAGCGCGCTTCGACCGCGCCGGACGGCGCCATCCCGCCCACCCAGTTCGCGCCCGCCGACCAGTCGCCGTCCGCATCCACGTTCCAGACCGTGACCGAAGCCTGGCCCTCCCCCGCGGAGAGCGTGACCGTCACCCGGCCGTCCGCCGCCGCGAACGCGTAGCCGTAGCCCTCCCGCGGATTCGACACCGACAGCTTCGACACGTCCGGCGCCGCGCCGGAGTAGATGAAGAGCACGTACGTGCCCGGCACCATCAAAGCCTCGGAGGAGGTCTCCTCCAGCAGTTCGACCTGCGCGCCCTCGCGGAGGACGACTTCGCCCGCGACCTCGAGCCGGTCGCCGGGACGGAACGCGACCGCGCCCGCGAGGTCGAGGGACCCGAACCGCACCACGTGGCGGAACGTGTCCGGCTCGGAGAGGACGAGCCGCGTGCCGGCAAGCCCCGTGAACGCCGCCGTTTCCGGGAACGGCGCGCGCCCTTCCGCGCGCACCGTGACCGAGCCCTCCTCGAGCCGCACCGGTCCCGCGTAGTCGTCGACCGGACACGCGTCCGACGCCCGGAGGTCCAGCGCCAGGTCGCCGGGGCCTCGCTTCACGAATCCGCCCGCCCCCGTCGCGCCGCGGCGCAGGCGCATCCGGGACGTCACGCGGGCCGTCGGGATCTCCAGCACGGCGCCGCCCGACTCGACCACCGCGTCGAGGTTCGTCAGCGGGCCGACCTCGACTGCGAGCGTGCCGCCGTCGAAGGCGATTTCGCCCACGCCCGCGCCGACGCGCAGCATGCGCGCGGAAAGGGTCGCGCCCGTCGCGAGATGGACGCGCCCCGTCGAGGCCGCGTCCGAACCCAGGACGAGGTCGTTCGCGATCCGGAGCGCGCCGCCCCGCAGGTCGAACGTGGCGTTGCCGCCCGGGCTGTAGTTGCCCACGACGACGTTTCCGCCCTGGAGCCGCACCGATCCGCCGGTCTGGCGGAAGGTGCACTCGGAGCCGCGCACCTCGCCGATGTTCAGCGGGTAGTTCCCCGCCACGACGACATCGCCGCCCGTCACTTCCAGCAGCGGCGCGGCGCGGTATCCGGCGAGACCCGCGCCATGGCCCATCGAGATGCCGGACAGCTGGTGCGAACCGCCCTCGATCCGGACAGAGGACGCGAGCGGGGTCGGCGCGGTGACCGCGCTGCCGTTGCCGCGCCCGATGGCCAGGTAGCCGGTGAACGAGCCGTTGCGGATGACGAGATGCCCCTCGGTCTCCGCGCCCGGCGCATCCGTCGTCCAGCGGCCCACGCTGACGGAGATGTTGTGGACGGCGTCTGGGTTGTCGAGCACGACGGTGCCCTCCGCGACGACGAGCGGGTGGATGCCGCCGTCCGCCGGCTGTTCCGCGTGCGGCCCGAACGCGATCTTGCCGTTCGAGTCGGATCCGGCGGCGTTGTAGACCACGCCGGCGAACCGCGTCTCCGCGCCCCGCAGCACGAGCGTGCCGGCACCGCGCTTGACCAGCGCGGTCTTCGTGAAGGCGACCGCCCCCGTCACCGCCACGTCCGCGTCGTTCCAGAAGAGGGACGCGCCGCCGATGCCGGAGATCCCGCTCAGGGACGCGAGCGTGCCGGCGGCCGTCGTGTGGAACCCGCCGCGGCTAAGGCCGACCCCCTTCGCGGGGAGCCCGGACATCACGAGCAGGCCGTCCGAGACCAGGGCCTTCCCGGCGAAGCCCCCCGCCACCACGGCGGTGCCCGCGCCGGTCTTCCGCAGCGGCACGTCGCCCGCGACGCCTCCCGCCAGCTCGAGCGTCGCCTCCGCGCGCGCCTCGACCTGGGCGCCGAACGCCAGCGTCACGCCGCCCGCGACGACCCCGTGCGCGCCCGAGCCGGCCAGCACGCCGCCGTTCAGCTTCACGCCGCCATCCTGGCGTCCGTCCCCGGCAAGGAGCAGCGTCGCGCCGTCCGAGACCGTCGTCGCCGCGGCGTTCGTCGCCGCCACGGCCAGCGTGCCGGACCCCGCCACGGCCAGCTCGCCCGCGGACACGTTCGCGTCCAGCGCGAGCGCCGAGCCGCCGGCGATCCAGACGGAGGTCGGCTCCGCCCCGGGGGCGAGCGGCGCCGCGAGCGTCGCCCCGGCGCCACCCACCTGCAGCAGGTTCGCCGCGAGCGGGCCGCCGGCCAGGACCGTCTCCGCCGGAGCCGCCACGACGAGCGCGTCCAGCGCCACGCCGCCGGCCGGCAGCGTGAGCGTGCGCGCCGCGGTGAACGCGGCATCCACCACCGCGCACGCCGTGGCGCCCGCGGGCGCCGCGGGCGTGGACCAGTTCGCCGCGTCCTGCCAGAGTCCGTCGCCGTCGCGCGTCCAGTGCGCGGCGTCGGTCGCGAGGTCCTCGACCACCAGCTTCACCGTCGTCCCCTCGCGCACGAGGCGGCAGGCGGTCAGGCTCGACGCGTCTTCGCAGACGATCCGCCAGGCGGACACGTCGCCCGCCACCTCGGCCGCGCGCACGAGGTCGCGCGTGCCGGCGGACGGCACGCCGCGCAGCCGGAAGACCGGCGCGCCCGCGAGCGTCAGCGCGCCCGAGACCTCCAACACGTCGCCGGCGTCGAAGCCGAGCACCGAGCAGTCGCCAAGGGTCAGCGACGCGACGCGGACGGTCTCCGCCGCGCCGTTCGCGCCCAGGAAGGCCGCGCCGGGCGCGACCGTCAGCGCGCCGGACGTGCAGCCCGCGGCGACGAGTTCGCCCTCGGCGACGACGACCGGCGCGGCGAGCGCGAACGCGCCGCCCAGCGTCAGCCGGCCCGCGCCCGCCTTCGTGAAGGAACCGGCGACCTCCGCCGTCTGGACGAGCCCGCAGCGGGCCGTCACGTCGTATCCCGCCGTGTCGACCACGCCGCCTCCCGCCGCGAGCGCGAAGACGTCCACCCCCTGCATCAGGTCGTCCAGCGAACCGCGCGCACCGCCCGGATGGCAGGCCAGGACGCCGCCGTCGAGCGCGACCGTCGCCGTGCCCGTGCTGCCCGCGATGCGCGTGGTCGGCGGCAGCGCGAGACGTCCGCCCGCGTGCACCGTCAGCGTGTGCGGCTGGCCGGCGTTGTCCGAGATCCAGTCGTAGGCCTCCGTCACCTCGAGCAGGCCGCCGTCCCAGACGTCGATCGTGCTCGTGCCGCCGCGCGGATTCGATCCCGGGAGGTTGAGAGCGTAGCCGCCGTGCGTCAGCTGCCGCGCGATGAACGTCGCGTTCGAGACGTTCATCGCCGCCGTGCCGTTGACACCGAAGTTCATGTTGCCGCCGCGGGACGTGAAGAAGGCGCCGTCGACCAGGTCGACGCGCACCGAGCCGCTCGACCGGTTGCCGACCGTGACCTCGCCGTCAGCGTCCACCGAGGCGTCCGCGACGACCAGATGGCAGTTCCCCGCGGCGCCGCTGGCCGAACCGACGAGCAGGCCCGTGAGCGCCAGTTTCGAGCCGTCCCGGATCTCGAGCGTCATCGGAGACGTCGTCGCCGGCCGCATCTCGAGCGCCTCGCGGCCATTGGAGGCCGTGCTCCTGAACCGGTAGTCCGCCCCGCTGAAGACGAGCGTGCCGTCCGTGAGCAGCACGGCGCCGTCCGAACCGGATCCCGTCATGCGCGTCGTGCCGGTGCCGGAATTCCGGAGCGTGCCGCCGAAGGCGAGCGCGCCCGACAGCGTCAGCGTCGCGCCCGGGCTGCGCACGACGTTCGCATTCCCCGCCAGTTCGAGCGGCGCGGCCACTTCGTGGCTGCCGGAGACGACGTCGATCTCGCCGGATGCGCCGAGCTCCAGCCGGGCGCCGGCGAGCGTGTAGGCGTGGGTCGCGTTGTCGAAGACCAGCTGGGACAGGTACTTCTCCGTCTCCAGCGTCACCGTCGCGTCCTCCGTCGCGGCGGCGCCGAACGTCGCCTTGGAACCGTTGGCGGAGACGGGTTCGGCCGGCGTCCAGTTCGCGTTGTCGCCGTAGGTTCCGCCCGTCGGCTTGGCCCAGGAGGCCGTGGCGGCCATCGGCCTCTCCGTGCCCGTCACGCGCAGGACGATGCGCCGGTTCGCGGAATCGTGGACGAACCGCCCCTCGAACCCCGTGGCCAGGCCGCTCGCGCTCAGATCGGAGAGCTGCGGGTAGGTGTCGGCGTACTCGATCAGCACGTAGTCGCCCGCGGCGGAGACCGGCGCGTCGCCCGTTTCGCACAGCTGGAAGTTGACGCGCCCGACGAAGCCGCCGGACGGAATGCGCAGGCAGTCGGCGAGGCAGACCTCGCCTTCCTTCGCGACGTTGAACCAGAGCTGGACGGATGCGCCCGTGGCGGAGCCGACCGACATCTCGGGCGCGGTCAGCACGTCCGTGGCGACGCCGTTGTTCTTCAGGTTGAACATCGTGCCCGGCGCCATGTAGAGCGCGCACATGTCCGCCGGCGGGGCCGTATAGAAGGAAAGCCGCCCCTCCTCGACCCGGACCGGCCCGTTCACCGTCGGCCGGTCGCGCAGCGTCAGCGACTCCGGGCCGCGCTTGGTGATGCCGCCGTCGCGCACGCCGTCCGGCAGGGCGGCGCCGTGCGTCAGCGCGCCGACGACGTCCGTCTGGTAGTCCGCGCGGAAGATGAAGCCGCCCGCGAGGACCTCCTTCGCCTCCGTGCCGCCGAAGAAGTCCACGCCGTTGCCCGTCGCCCGGCGCGTCACGATCTCCGCGCCGTCGAACGCGAGCAGCACCTGGCCCGTGCGCGTCGTGCCCGCACGGGTGAACGGCACGGACTCGAACGTCGCGCCGTCGCGCACGCCGTTGCCGAACACCATGCGGTTCTCGACGGTCGGCGAGAAGGTGCTCATCGTGCCGAAGTAGTTGGAGACGACCACCTGGCCCGCGTTGAGCAGGAACGTGTTCCGCCCCGGACGGTCGCCGGTGCCGATGTGGCGGCCGAACGCGGCGCTGTCGACGGTGAAGCGGCCGCCGTCGACCGTCGTCGTCTGCGGCGTACGGGTGCCCATGCTGAACCAGTTCGCGTAGAAGTCGCCGGAACGGCCGACCGTCAGCGTGATGTTCGAGCCCGCCTGGTCGCCGAAGTCCGTGTCGCCATTGTAGAGGGAGAGCCGGCCGTCCACGACCATGTCGAACGTCGACCCCGACAGGTTGCCGTGGGCGGACGAGAAGACGGTGATGTTCGGGAACCAGACCTCCGCCCCCTCCTCGACGACGAAGTGCAGGCGGCGGTCCGGCGCGTTCGGCTGGACGTCGAGCGAGAAGCGGTTGCCCGACGAGGGCCCCGTCCACCTGAACGAGCTGCCCGGCGCGAAGCGGAGCCCGCCGTTCTGGAGGACGACGCGCGGATTCGCGTTCGCGAACGCATGCGCGCCGATGAAGACGAGATCGTGCGGACCGCACTTGTAGACGCGGCCTTCGGACGTGGCGACGTCCAGCGCGAACGGCGCGGCGAACACGAGGTCGCCCGCCTTCGCGTCGAGCACCGCGTCCTTCGTGAAGGTGGTCGGCAGGCCGAACGTCTGCGCCGTGGCGGAGGAGTTGTCCGTGGTGCCCGAGAGGGAGAGCGCCTGGCCCGACAGCGTGAACGGCGCGGCGTCCGCCGCGAACGTGACGCCGCCGAAGGCCGTGCCCGCGGCGAAGTCGTTCACGGGCGCGGTGCGCGCCGAACCCGCGAAGGTCAGCGCTGCGCCGGCCGTGGGCGCGGTGCCGCCCCAGTTCGCAGCGGTCGTCCAGTTGTCGTCCGTGCCGGCGCCGGTCCACGTCGCGGCCGCGGCTGCGGACGCGAGGCCGAGCGCGGCCAGCAGTCCAGGTGCTCTCTTCATCGTCGTCCCCATTTCAATGGTGTTGATGTTCTCGACTCGGCGTCGAATCAGACCTTGTAGAATTCCTCCCAGCCCTTGCGCGGCGTGCCCTTCGAGCCCTTCAGCAGCGCATTGGCCTCGTCGTCGCCGACGACCGTCTTCGTCGCCGGGTCGAACTTGAAGCTCCGGTTCAGTCGCTGCGCGATGCAGCCGAGGCAGAAGACCTCGCTGAGCGGGCCGGAGACGGAGAACGGCGAACGCGTCTGCTCCTTGCCCATGACCGCGAGCAGGAAGTTCGCGTAGTGGTTGGAGCCGGGCTTCGGGTACTCGGGCGCCTTCTCGCCATCGCAGCGGAAGATGGCCGCGCCATGCGAGCCGCCCTGCCAGAACGTGCCGTCGGCGAAGCCGAAGAACTTGCCGGGGTTGAGCTTGCGCGCCTTGTCGGCCGTCGAGCCCTTCGCCGCCGGGATGTCCTGTCCCCAGTCCACGAAGCGGTGTCCCTTCGGCAGCTGCGGCAGGTTCTTCACGCCCTCGTACCACTCGAGGTCGAGCGCGGGACGCCTGCCCTTGGCACCGAACTTGAAGATCAGGGTGTCCTGCATCGGGAAGACGAAGGGGTTCCAGCCCTGCACGTCCTTGATCTGGACCTCCGTCGGCAGGCCGAGGTCGAAGAAGCGGTGCATCGTGTCCATCGTGTGCGCGCCCCAGTCGCCCAGGCAGCCGTTGCCGAAGTCGAACCAGCTGCGCCACTCGCCCTGCACGTAGTCCTTGGAGTAGTCGTGGTGGGCGGCCGTGCCGAGCCAGGTGTCCCAGTCGAGACCCTTCGGCATCTGTTCGCCGGTCGGGAACGCGGAAACCTTGCCGTTCCACTTGTGCCAGCGGCGGCCGTTGTTCATGTGGGCGCAGAGGCGCGTGAGCTTCGAGACGTCCAGCACGCCCGTCTCGACGTAGTGCTTGAACTGGTGGTAGTTGTTTCCGGAGTGGCCCTGGTTGCCCATCTGGGTGGCGACGCCGTACTTCTTCGCGGCGGCCATCAGGAGCTCGCACTCCTCGAAGGTGTGGGCGAGGGGCTTCTCGGAGAAGACGGGCAGGCCGCGCTTCATCGCCGCCATCAGGGCGGGGAAGTGCGAGAAGTCGGGATTCATGACGGCGACGGCGTCGATCTTGCCGTCCATCGCGTCCAGCATCTTCCGGAAGTCGCGGAAGCGCGGCGCGGCCGGGTACTTCTTCAGCGCGGCCGCGCACTGCTTTCCGTCGAGGTCCGTGTCGCAGAGCGCGGCGATCGTCGCCAGGCCCGTGGCCTCGAACGCCTTGATGTCGTTCCAGGCCTGCTGGCCGATGCCGACGCACGCCAGGCGCACCTTGCCGTCCGGACACTTCGGCGCGCTCGTGCAGCCGATGTAGGGGAACGCGCCCGCGGCCAGCGCGGACATCATGAACGAACGACGGGAAACTTCAATCTTCATCTTCATCTTCTCTCTCCTTTGCGGCAGAATCCGGAGTCAGGGACGCCAAGCCCCCGATCCCGGCTTCTTCTGCCAGTCGGCTTCAGGAACTCCCGGCCATGATTTTCCGAGGTCTTTTCTTCCAAGTATGCATTAACGTGATGACGCTCCACTTGCGATTCTATCAAATCCACTGAATTTCATGCAATCATGACATTCCTTCAAAATCCTTTCTCACGTGCCGCAATCCCATGCGCCCACGTTCCCGCCAGGTTCGCGAA
>JAEDMN010000094.1 GCA_016302985.1 Kiritimatiellia bacterium
CGCGACCGCCGCACGCAGGCCATCCTGCCGCTGCGCGGCAAGGTGCTGAACGTCGAGAAGGCGCGCGTCGACCGCATGCTCGCGAACAACGAGATCCGCACGCTCATCACGGCGATCGGCTGCGGCTTCGCGGAGGAGTGGGACGTCTCCAAGGCGCGCTATCACAAGATCGTGATCATGACCGATGCCGATGTCGACGGCGCGCACATCCGCACGCTGCTGCTGACGTTCCTCTACCGCAAGATGCCGGAGCTGATCGAGAAGGGCTACGTCTACCTCGCGCAGCCGCCGCTGTACAAGGTGGAGCGCAAGAAGAAGTCCGAGTACGTGCTGACGGACGGCGAGATGAACGCGCGCATCCTGTTCCTCGGCCTGGACGACATGACGGTGAAGCGCGCGAACGGCGAGGTGCTCGACAACGAGGCGGCGCGCAAGCTGCTCGAGCTGCTCGCGGAGATCAAGGGCACGGTCGCCTCGATCGAGCGCCGCGGCCTCTCCGCGAAGGCGCTGCTCGACCGCCGCGACGAGAACGGCCTCGTGCCGCGCTACGTGCTCGTGCTGGGGTCCGGCGAGGACGCGAAGATCGAATATGTCCGCGACGAGGAGGCCCTCAAGGCGCGCGTCGCCGCGCTGCAGCAGGAGATGTCCACCGTGATCGACCTCCCTGCGACGCAGGTCGAGACGTACCACCCGACGGACCAGATGCCGTTCCGCTGGCTCGAGGTCTACCGCTCCGCGGTCCTGCGCAAGCAGATGGAGTCGCTGAAGGGGATGGGCTTCTCCGTCGCCGAATACCTGGGCGAATCCGGCAAGGTCGCGACGCTCGAGGAGGACGGCCAGGCGCAGGACGTGGATTCGCTGCCGGACCTGCTCGCGGCGATCGACGCGCGCGGCCGCAAGGGCATGAGCATCTACCGGTTCAAGGGTCTGGGCGAGATGGACGCCAAGGAGCTCTACGACACGACGATGAACCCGGCGAAGCGCCACATGAAGCGCGTGCGGCTCGCGGACGCCGTCAAGGCGGACCAGATCTTCTCGCTCCTGATGGGCGACGAGGTCGAGCCGCGCCGCAAGTTCATCGAGGACAACGCGCTCAACGTCACCAACCTGGACTTCTGATTGAAGTGGTTCGTCTATAACTGCCTGTTCGCGGTCGCCTACCTGGCGATGCTGCCGTCCTTTCTGCTGCGCATGAAGCGGCGCGGTGGCTATCGGGCGCGCATGGGCGACCGCTTCGGGCGCTATCCCGCGGAGATCGCCGCGCGGTTCGCCGCCGGCGCGCGGCGGCCGGTCTGGATCCATGCCGTCAGCGTGGGCGAGGTGCAGGTCGCGGTGCAGCTGATGAGGGCGATGCGGGAACGCGACGCGTCCGTGCGGTTCGTCTTCTCGACGACGTCCTCGACGGGCTGGAAGACGGCCGAGAACGAGCTCGCCCGCCTCGCGAAGGACGGTCTCGGCGGCCCCGACGACGTGCTGGTCTACAACCCGCTGGACTTCACCGGCTGCGTGCGGCGCGCACTGGACCGGATCGACCCCTGCGCGGTGATCCTCACCGAGACGGAGATCTGGCCGAACTTCATCCGCGCGGTCCGCCGCCGCGGCCTGCCGCTCTACCTCGTCAACGCGCGGGTCTCCGACCGCAGCGCGCCCCGCTACCGGAAGCTCCGGTGGTTCTTCGGCGAGGTGCTCCGCTGCTTCACGAAGATCTACGCGCAGAGCGACCTCGACGCGCGCCGCCTCGCCGAGGCGGGGGCGGATCCGGCGGCCGTCGCCGTCACGGGGTCCTTCAAGTTCGACGTCGCGCGCCGCAATCCGGCGAAGGAGGCGGAGCTTGCGGCCTGGATCGGGGAGCCCGCGAACCGGTGCGTCCTGCTGGGCGGCAGCACCTGGCCCGGCGAGGACGGGGTCCTGCTGCGCGTCTACGCCGAGCTCGTGCAGACGCACCCGGAGGCGACGCTCGTGCTCGCGCCGCGCCACTTCGAGAAGGCGGACGCCGTCGAGGCCAACATCCGCGCCGCCGGATTCGCCTGCGTCCGCCGCTCGCGCGGCGAGACGCCGCGCGGCGGCACGCCGCGCGAGGTCTTCCTCTGCGACACGACGGGCGAGATGATGGGGCTCTTCGGCATCTCCACGGTCGCGTTCGTCGGCAAGTCCCTCTGCGCCCACGGCAGTCAGAACATGATCGAGCCGTGCCTCTGCGGCAAGCCGACGGTCGTCGGACCCCACACCGAGAACTTCCGTCCCGTGATGAGCGACCTGCTCGCCGCGGAGGCGCTCGTCCAGGCCGCGGACGAGGAGGGCGTCAAGCGCGCGCTCCTGGCCTTCTTCGACGACCCCCGCGCCCGCGCCGCGCAGGGGGGCCGGGCGACGGCCGCCGTGCGGCGCCGCTGCGGCGTCGTCGGGCGGTGCGCGGACGAACTGCTGGCGGCGCTGGGAGGGGCTTGCGCATGAACTGGGGCGTCTTCGACTATGCGGGCCGCACGGCCCTCGCGTACGCCGCGCTCGCGACGTCCGTCCTCGCCGTCCTGCTCGTGCTGGGCGTCTCCGCGTGGCTCGCGGTCCGGCGGCGCTGGATCCTGGCGGCGTTCCCGCTGCCCCTGCTGGCGTGCTGGGGGCTGCTTTGGGGCTTCGTCGGTCCCCGCCTCGACCATGCCTGGCTCTACCTCCAGGAGAACGCGAACCGCGGCTATGCGACCTATGCCGCGCTCACGTTCGCGACGGCGTTCCTCCCGCCGAGCGGGGGGCTGGGCCGCGGCGCCTTCGTCCATGTCGCGACCCGCGACTCGGGCTTCGCCAAGGGACGTCCTTCGTCCGTGCGCCGCGCGGACGGGCATGTCTGGGAGACCTACGAGGACGAGGACTACCCGGGCGGCGTGACGGTCTTCGACGGCCGCCCCGTGGACACGGGCTTCCGCTTCCGCGAGACGCGCCTGCTCTCCTCGCTGATTCCGCTGTTCGAGATGCCCGTCGCGAAGACGGCGCGCGTCGTCGGCGACGAGGCGTGGCTCTACGGAAAGCCGCTGGCCGATGCCGGGCTCGCCCTGCTGGACGAGGCCGACGCGTCCCCCGCCGACATCCTGCTCGTCGCCCCTCGGCCCGACTGGATCGCGGGCGCGGACACCCCGGACGCCGCCGGCTGGCGGCGCCTAAGCCGGGACCTGGCGAAGGGCGGCGTGGCGGCCCTGCGGCTCGACGCGCGCCTCCTGTCCCGCGCGCGGCTGAAAGGCGTCCTCGCGGACTTCCGCGCGGTCTTCCCGAACTACCGCCTCTGGTGCACGGGCCGCAGCGACTACGTGCTCGTCTCGGGCGGCAACCTCCTGCTGGACGAGATCCTCGCGCTCTTCGACAACCCGAAGGCCTATGCCGCCTTCGCCTCCGCGGGCGTCGTCTCGCCCGTCCACGTCCTCGCCTGCTTCGTGGGCTCGGATGCCGAGGTCTGGCCAGCCCTGGCGGACCTGCCCGCGTTCGGTCACGCGCGCGCGGCCTGGACGGCGCCGCGGCTCGCCTTCTCCCCGCCGCCGACGAACCACCTCGCGGCGGTGCGCGCGCCGAACCTCACGCCCTACTACGTCCCCGAGACGCCCTGGTTGATGCGCGGGGTGGCGGATCCGGGCGTGTACGCGCTGCTGACGAACGGCGTCCGGAACGTCCAGGCCGCGCGCCGCGAGATCCTCGTCGGCTTCGACGCGGCGGAACGCGGCGCGGCCACCAACGCGCTTGAACACTGGTCCGCCGCGGCGAAGACCAATCCGCGCGACCCGCTGCTGCGCGGCCTCGCCGACTCCCTGGACCTGGAAGGGCGGCGCTACCTGCGCATCGGGAACGTCGGCGGCGCGCTCCGCTGCTACGAGAACCGGCTGCTCATCCGCCCCGACGACGTCGCGGCCGTCCACAACTTCGGCGTCTGCCTGAAGAAGTCCGGGCGCTTCGACGTCGCGTGCAGCGTCTTCGCCAAGGCCGTGAAGATGGACCCCCGCACCGACGAACACCGGTACGAGCTGGTCGAATGCTGCGCGGCCAGCCGCCGCGAGGACATCGCCTGCCGCCAGCTCGACGTACTCATGAAGCGCCATCCCGAGGACCCCGCGCTCAAGATGCGCGCCGCGCGCCTGCTGTGCCTGCGCGAGAACAGGACCCGCGACACCGCACGCGCGATCGAACTCGCCGAGGAGGCTGTCAGAATCACCGGCCGGAAAGACCCAGCCTACCTGTTGGCCCTCGCCGACGTCTACATCGAGTGCGGACGTACGCTCCAGGGCCTTGGACTCAAGAAGATGGTCAAGGAAAAGAGGTACGGAAAATGAATGCCAGGAAAGCCGCGTTTCTCCTCCCCTGCGCGCTGCTGGCCGGCTGCTTCACGCTGAAGCAGACCCCGATGCCGCAGGTCGAGATGTCCCGTGCGCCGCAGGGGGCGGACGTCAAGGTCGCCGTCTCCGGCTTCGCCGCGACGATCACGGACTACATCCCCGTGTACGGCCACCAGACCGTGTACGTCGACCACGGCCCGTACTACGGCCGTCACGGGTTCCGCTACTGGGGCGGCGGCCACTACGAGACCGTGACCTCCTCGACGATGGTCCCCCAGGTGCGGGCCAGCGACGCCTTCGTCACCCGGGCGCAGAACCTGCTGGAGGATGCCGGCTTCCTCGTCCGCGCCCCGCAGCCGGACTACACGCTGGACGTGACGTTCGAAGGTCCGTTCGTGCGCGACGACGAGCGCGCCGTCGAGTTCGCCTGGCTCCTCTGCTCGGTGCTCTCCGCCGAATACTCCACCCAGACGTGGACGGCCAGGCTTCGCATCTACGACGCGAAGACGGGCCGCGTCGCGTTCACGCGCGCGTACGCGCAGAAGTACGAGGACTGCGCCTGGTCGCCGCTCTTCTTCGTCGGCCTCGCGGGCCGCACGGAGAACTCCTTCAATTTCATGCAGAGCTGGTGCCTCACCGCTCTGACCGACCGCACGGTCTCCGACGCGACCGCCTTCCTCGCGCAGAACGCGAGGAAGTAGCGCGCCCGGACCGCCACGCGACTGAACGACAAAGAGAGGAACCAAAGGGAACGACATGGCAGGTGAATATCAGTTTTCGCTGATCGACGTGACGAAGCAGCAGGGCACGAAGACGATCCTCAAGGACGTCTGCCTGAGCTTCTTCTACGGGGCGCACATCGGCGTAATCGGCGGAAACGGCGCCGGCAAGAGCTCGCTGCTCAAGATCCTCGCGGGGATCGACAAGGACATCATCGGCACCTGCCAGGTGGCGAAGGGCACCCGCGTCGGCTACCTGCCGCAGGAGCCCGAGCTGGACGACACCAAGACGGTCGGCGAGGTCGTCGAGGAGGGCGTGGCCGAAGCGAAGGCCATGGTCGAACGCTACGAGGACCTCTGCTGCGAGCTTGACGACCCGAAGAAGGCCGCCGAGATGGAGCGCCTGCAGGAGATCATCGACGCGAAGGACCTCTGGAACGTCGACCACAAGGTCGAGATGGCGATGGCGGACATGGGCTGCCCGCCCGCCGACCAGCCCGTGAAGGTGCTCTCCGGCGGCGAGCGCCGCCGCGTCGCCATCGCGCGCCTCCTCCTCCAGGAACCCGACGTCCTGCTGCTCGACGAACCGACGAACCACCTCGACGCCGAGACCACGTTCCGCCTCGAGGCCTACCTCAAGGACTTCAAGGGCACGCTGATCGTCGTCACGCACGACCGCTACTTCCTGAGCGACGTGACGGACTGGATTCTCGAGCTCGACCACGGCCTCTGCTACCCCTACAAGGGCAACTACGAGGAGTGGCTGAAGCAGAAGGAGGCGATGCTCGCCCGCGAGGCGAAGGCCGAGAAGAGCCGCCAGAAGCTCATCGAGAACGAGCTCAAGTGGATCCAGACCAACCCGAGCGGCCGCCACTCGAAGTCCCAGGCCCGCGTCAAGCGCTACGAGGAGCTGCAGAGCCAGGCCGTCAACACGCGCGAGGACGACCTCGTCATCCACATCCCGCCGGGGCCCCGGCTGGGCGACCTCGTCGTCCGCGCCGAACACGTCAAGATGGCCTTCGGCGACCGCGTGCTGTACTCGGACCTCAGCTTCGACCTGCCGCGCGGCGGCATCGTCGGCGTCATCGGTGCGAACGGCGCCGGCAAGACGACGCTTTTCAAGCTCATCACCGGCGCGCTCAAGCCGGTCGAGGGCACGCTCACGGTCGGCGAGACCGTCAAGCTCAGCTACGTCGACCAGACGCGCAGCGAGCTGCAGCCCGACCAGACGGTCTACGAGGCCATCACCGGCGGCGGCGAGTACGTGCGGCTCGCGGGCGAGGCGATGATGAACGGCCGCGCCTACTGCAGCCGCTTCAACTTCCGCGGCGCGGAGCAGCAGAAGAAGGTCGGCGTCCTCTCGGGCGGCGAACGCAACCGCGTGCATCTCGCGAAGCTCCTCACCTCCGGCGGCAACCTCCTGCTGCTCGACGAACCGACGAACGACCTCGACGTCGCCACGCTCCGCTCCCTCGAGGAGGGGCTCGAGGAGTTCGGCGGCTGCGTGATGGTGGTCAGCCACGACCGCTGGTTCCTCGACCGCATCGCGACCCACATCCTCGCGTTCGAGCCCGGAGGAAAGACGACCTGGTTCGAAGGCGGCTACTCCGAGTACCACGAAATGGTCGAGCGCCGCCGCGGGAAGTAGGTGGCGGAAAGGCGGGAACATGAAGGAAAGCGTCTGGAACTGGTTGACCGAGCAGGTCGGGTCGGATGACCCGGACCTGCTGCGGACCCTCTACGACGACTACCGCGCCACGGTCGACGAGCAGCTGGAGCAGGCGCGCCGCGACCTGCTCGCGGGCGACTTCGCGGGCCTCGACCGCACCGCGCACGCGCTGAAGGGCGCCGCGCTCACGGTCGGGGACCAGGAAATGCTGGCGGAGGTGCTGGCGATGCGCGACGCCGCCAAGGCCTCCGACGGCTTGAACGCCACGGCGGCTGCGGACCGGATCGCCGCGCTGTCGGCGGCCCTTTGATTGTCAACCACGAAGCCGCCCCGTCGGGCGGAGGGGAGGAGGGTGTGCGCATGCGGGTACGAGGTTGGGGCGCGCTGCTGGGCGCGGTGGCGATGATGGGTGCGACGGCGTTCGGCGGGGACGGTCCGCAGACGAGCTGGGTCCTGAACCGCGGCCCCGACGGCGCGCGCGTCTGCGTGGCCGGCGGTGTCGCGACGCGCGAGCTGGGCCTCCTGTCGGTCCGCGCGACGACGCATGACGTCCAGCTCTTCCTGCCCGAGACGGACGACTTCCGCGCGGAGGAGCGCCCGTACTTCGCCATCCGCTACCGCATCCGCACGGATCGCGCGGTCGGCGGGCTCTTCTTCACGACCGGCTCGCTGACGCGCCTCTGCGACCGGTCCTTCACCCCGTTCCCGATCGTCGGCGACGGGACCTGGCGCCAGGCCGTCGTCGACATGCGGAAGTCTCCGCATGGCGAATGGAAGGGCGTCGTCACCTCGTTCCGCCTCGACCCCGTCAATCCCAGCGCGGACGGCGACGCGGTCGAGGTCTCCCGCCTGGGCTTCTTCCCCGATCCTGCGGCCTGCGAGCGGTTCCTCGCCGCCGCGGACGACACGCCCGACTACGGCGCGGAGACCTTTCTCGACGGCCCGGGCTACCGCTGCCGCATCCCCGGCGGCACGCTCGCGGACGGTTGGCGCCGCGTGGACTACGCGCTCGCCTCCACCAACGTGCCGGCCGGCGACGGCGTGCTCACGGTCTGCAGGGACGGAACGCCCGTCCCCGCCGCGGTGTCGCCGCGCGGCGCCGCGCTCTATGTCGCGGACGCCCCCGGACGCTATGAGCTGAAGCGCGTGCGTCCGGACGCCGTGCGCCCCTACGGCGTCGCCCCCGTCCCGCAGTGGGACCGCGCGCGTTTCCAGATCGGCGCCTACTGCCTGAATCCGCCTTCCGTCCGCACGCGCGAAGTCATCCGCGACATCCGCGCCTGCGGCATCGACTTCATCGTCGGCGTCCCCGTGACGGACGTCCGCGCGCTCGACTTCTTCGCGGAGGCGGGCGTGGGCGTCGTCGCCACCGCCGCGTTCCCGGGCTGGTGGGGCGGCGACGGCAGTCGCGCCGGGAAGATGAAGGACGACTGCCCGCTTGCGGCCTACCGGGCCTGCGCGCGGAAGTTCCGCGACCACCCGGCCCTGATCGCGGCGGACATCGGCGACGAGCCGTCCGCCCTCGACTTCCCGCACTACGGCGCCGTCGTGCGGCAGATCCAGGCGGACCTCCCCGGTCTGCCGCTCTACCTCAACCTCTATCCGAACTACGCCTCCGTCGCGGAGAATTCCGGACGGCAGACGTTCAACCAGCTCGGCACGCCGACCTACCTCGAGCACGTCGCGCGCTACGCCGCGGACGTCCCGCTTCCCTATCTCTCCTACGACTTCTACCCGTACATGAACGCGGACGGGGTCAACGACCGCTTCCGGCTCAAGATGTACGACAACTTCCGCATCGTCGCGGACAGCTGCCGCGCGACCGGCCGCGACTTCTGGTACATCCCCCAGGTCAACTCGCGCTACGCCGACCTCCACATGACCGAGAACACGCTCCGCTTCCAGGCCCACGCGGCGATGGCCTTCGGCGCCGTCTCGATCACCTGGGGCTGCTACACGCCCGGCTGGTGGACGAACAACGTGATCCGCGCCGACGGCACGCCGAACGTCGAATACGGCCGCCTGCAGAAGGTGAACGGCGAACTGCGCCGCCTCGGCGAGCCGTTCATGCGCTACCGCAATCTGGCCACGCACTTCGTCGGCTTCCCGGCGTCGGAGAAGCTGGACACTGTCGGCATCGCCGTCGCCGACCGCCTCGCGGCCGCGGGCTTCGCGGACCTCGCGGCGGCGGACGGCGCCCCGCTGCTCGTGGGCGAGATGGCCGCGCGCGACGGTTCCGCCGGCCGCGCGCTGTTCGTGCTCGCGGCGGACGACATGTACGACCGCCATCCCGCGACGCACCGGGTGCGCTTCCGGTCCTCCCGCCCCGTGCGCGCGTGCGGCGGCAACGGCCCCGTGGCGGTCGCGGACGAGGGCGCGGGCGTCCTTTCCGTGCCGCTCGCCTCGAATGCGGCCGTGCTGCTCGTCGCGGAATGACGTTTTTTTTCGTCCAACATGGCGAAATTGCCATGCCACGAGTCGGAAATTGTGATAAACTATCCCTCCGTTTCTACCTACCGCATCAGCGGATACTTAAGGAGTAAAGAAAGATGGACATCAACTTCGGCGGCGTTGTCGAAAAGATCGTGACGCGTAAGGAATTCCCCCTCAAGAAGGCCCAGAAGGTTCTTAAGGGCAAGACGGTCGCGGTTCTTGGCTACGGCATCCAGGGGCCTGCGCAGGCGCTCAACATGCGCGACAACGGCATCAACGTCATCGTCGGCCAGCGCAAGAGCGCGGGCAAGAACTCCAGCTGGGGCCGCGCGCTCGCGGACGGCTGGGTTCCCGGCAAGACGCTGTTCTCCATCGAAGAGGCCGCCGAGAAGGGCGACATCATCATGCTCCTCGTCTCCGACGGCTCCGTGAAGGAGGTCTGGAAGAAGGTCGAGAAGTACGTCACCGCCGGCAAGGCCCTCTACCTCTCCCACGGCTTCGCGTACGTCTACAACAAGCTCACGGGCGTCAAGCCCGACGCCGACGTCGACGTCATCATGGTCGCGCCGAAGGGCTCGGGCACGAACGTCCGCCGCAACTTCCTGAACGGCGCCGGCATCAACAGCTCCTTCGCCGTGGCGCAGGACGCGACGGGCAACGCCCTCATGCTGACGCTCGCGATCGGCATCGCGGTCGGCTCCGGCTACCTCTTCCCGACCACGTTCGAGCGCGAGGTCACGTCCGACCTCGTCGGCGAGCGCGGCATCCTCATGGGCGCCCTCTGCGGCGTGATGGAGGCGCAGTACTACACCCTCCGCGCGAACGGCCACTCCCCGTCCGAGGCGTTCAACGAGACGTGCGAGGAGCTCACGCAGTCCCTCATCCGCCTCGTCGACGAGAACGGCATGGACTGGATGTACTCCAACTGCTCGCAGACGGCCCAGCACGGCGCCCTCAAGTGGCGCAAGGCGTTCCGCAAGGCCGCCGAGCCGGTCTTCAAGAAGCTCTACGCTTCGACGAAGAAGATGCAGGAGGCCAAGGAGGTCATCCGCGACACGGGCCGCCCGGACTACAAGGAGTTCATGGGCAAGCAGCTCCAGGAAATGCACGACAGCGAGATGTGGATGGCCGGCGCCGCCGTCCGCTCCCTCCGCCCGCACGAGCCCAAGAAGGCCAACGCCGACAAGGCCGCCGGCATCAAGGGCCGCAAGCTCACGAAGTAAACCTGCGCAATCCCTGCGCGGAGTTCCTCTCCGCAACGCAACGCGCCTCCCGTTCCCGGGAGGCGCGCTTGCTTTTCGCCGAAGGGCGTGAGATTTCGCTTCGGAGCAGTCCGAAGCTCCGCTTGTCTGGATCGCAGCCGCGCGAACGAAGGGGACTGTTATGCTATAATCTTCGCATGGGAACCGGCAAAGACCAGGAACAGGACGAGATGATCCGGCGGAACGCCGAGCACATCCAGCGGAACGAGGACGCGATCCGCCGGCAGACGGAGGCGTTGGAGCAGATCCGCGACCACTATTTCCCGAAGCCGAACCGTTGGCGGAGCACGTGCGGGTACATCCTCAAGGTCGCCGGCGTGGTTGCGCTCTACGCCGGCCTCGTGCAGACGCTGGACTGGTACTGGAACACGCGGCGGACCGAGGGCATGGCCGCGCAGAGCGCCGAAGTCGCCCGTCGGCTCTTCCTCACCGAGAACGACGCCGTCGGGGCTACGCGCTTCCTGGAAAAGGCCGTCGAGCTGAACGGTGGAAAGGTGAAGTACCGCATCGCGCTCGCGTACGTGAAGGGCATCGCCGCGCTGGTCGACCTCTTCGACCTCCAGCGTCCGCTGACGCCGGAGGAGCGCGCCCGCGTCGACGCGATTCTCGCGGATGCGGTCTTTCTCCAGGAGTCCGCCGAGGACGAGCCGATGCCGCATGTGCTGGCCGCGCAGGCATATGCGCTGCGCGGCGAGCGCGAGCTGGCGGCGCGGTCCCTGGACCGGGCCGTCGAGCTCGCGCCGGACAACGCGTTCGTGCGCCTCAGCGCCTGCTCCCTGCGACTTTCGTCGGGCGACGCGGCTGCCGCGCGGGCCGAGCTGGCCGCCGCGGAGCGGGTGGCCCCCGATTTGCCGCTTGTCGCCTTCTGGAAGGGGCAGATTGCGGAACGCCTCGACCACGATCCGGAGGCCGCTCGCGCGCACTTCGCCGAGATGGTCCGCCAGACGCCCCAGGCGGCCTTCGGCCACGCCGCGCTCGGGCGCGCGCTGATGGAGGGTGCGTCCCCCGACCTCCGGGCCGCCCGCGCCGAATTCAGGCGCGCCCTGGCGTCCGCGCCGAAGCTGAAGGCCGTGATGCGCCTCATGGCCGAGACGTATGTCCGCGAGGGCAACCTGCCCGTCGCGCGCCTCTGGCTGGACCGCGCCCTGGCGCTGGATCCG
>JAEDMN010000346.1 GCA_016302985.1 Kiritimatiellia bacterium
GCCTGGCTGGGAAGTCGAGAAGCTCCGCGGGTGACCGCGACGTCCACCTGACACGAAGGAGGCCCCCCGTGACGGCAATCGACTGGACGATGGTCGCGCTTTTCTTCGCCGTGCTCGTGGGCATTCCGCTTGCGGCGGCGCGGAAGGGCGCGTCGAGTTCGAAGGAGTTCTTCCTTTCGGGGCAGTCCATGCCCTGGTGGCTGCTGGGCATCTCCATGGTGGCCGCCACGACCTCCACGAACAGTTCCAACCTCTTCACCGAGATCATCCGGTCGAAGGGCATGGGCGGGAACTGGGCCTAGTGGGCCTTCCTGCTCACCGGCCTCCTGACGGTCTTCGTCTACTCGAAGCTCTGGCGGCGGTCCGGCGTGACGACGGACATCGGGTTCTACGAGCTGCGGTACAGCGGAAAGCCGGCCGCCTTCCTGCGGTGCTTCCGCACGCTCTATCTCGGCGTCTTCTTCAACCTGATCGTCATGGCGTTCGTGACGCTCGGCGCGGTGAAGATCGGCGTGGTCGTGTTCGGCGTGCCGGCCTGGGTGATTCTCGTCGTCGCGGCCGCCGCGTCCGTGATCTATGCGGCGTTCGGTGGTCTGCGCGGCAGCTACCGCTGCACGGAGGAGGGCACGACCTACTACCAGTACACCACGATGAGCGTGGAGAACATGGAGGAGACGGTCATGCCGGTCGCGCTCGTTCGCCTCGCGAACCGGCTCGAGGCCGAGGGCTTCACGGCCGTGCCGCAGCGCCGCCACCAGACGATCATGGAGGCGAAGGACGGCATGAACCCCGAGGTCGCGTACGACGCGATCACGCGGGACCGACCCCAGGAGCCGCAGATGCGCTTCACGGATGCGGCCGTCCGCTGCGGTGTCGGCGAGAAGGGCTTCCACGGCGCGCTCCTCACGGACCCCTTCGGCCCGATGCAGCGCGTCTGCTTCCTGCTCACGGACGCAGAGCTTCCGCCGGACCCCGTCCTCCAGCCCCATCTGTGCGATCGCTGCGGCGCCTGCGCGAAGGGCTGCCCCGGCCATGCGGTCGACGCCGCGACGGGCGCCGTGGACGACTGGCGCTGCGCCGTCTACTACAACGGCGCGAACGGGCAGAAGAACCCGTTCATGCCGCCGGATGCGTTCAAGGACTTCCCCGACCGTCTCGCCATCATCGCAGGCGAGGCCGAGATCTCCCCCGAGAAGGCGCGGAAGATCCTGGACCAGATCTACTTCTACCCGCCCGCGCAGCATTCCTACAACTGCTCGATCTGCGGCCGCGCCTGCGACGTCGCCTGCTACTGCCATCTCGAGGAGAAGGGCGTGCTGACGAAGAAGTTCCGCAAGCCGTTCCGCACGCGTCCCGAATGGAAGTTCCCGCTGTCCGATTTCGAAACGCGGGCATGACGCGACGAATCCTCCTCGTCGCAGCCCTGTCCCTCGCCCGGGCGCTTCCCGCTGCGGAGACGCGGTGGAACCCGGTCTCGCCCGATTCGAGTCCGGACCCCACGGTGTGGCGAGCATCGGACGGGACCTGGTACGCGACCAGCACGTCGCTGAAGCTCCTGACGAGCGTCGACGGCGTTCAGTGGACCGAGACCGGTCGTAGGATTTTTTCCGACGCCGAACTGAAACGCATCCGCCGGTCGCATCGGATGATCTGGGCGCCGGACGTGGTGGACCTGGGCGCCGGCACGAACGCCGCCTGGCGGCTCTACGTCTCCTATGTCAATAGCGCGCACGACAGCGCGATCGCCGCGTACCGGGGCGAATCCGCGACCGGGGCGTTCACGTTCGCAGGCATCCTCACGGACGCGAAGGCGACTGGCATCAAGGACACGATTGACCCCGAGGTCGTACGGGATCCCGAAACGGGCAAGGTCTGGCTCTTCTACGGTTCCACGGGACGCATCCACCGCCTGCTGCTGGCGGACGACGGACTCGCCCCCGCCCCGGGCGCGAAGCCGGTCCTCGTGGGCGGACTGTCCGACGAAGGCGTCCCGAACAGACTGCAGGTCTTCGAGGGTTCATACCTCTACCGTCGCGCCGGTTGGTGGTACCTCTTTGCTAGCCGCGGCTGGTACAAGGGGCACACCTACGGCATCGTCGTCGCCCGCAGTAGGTCAATTGAGGGACCGTTCTCCGACCGTGACGGACGCCCGTTCGAGCAGGGTTTCGCGACCGTGATCCTGTCCAGCGGCGCAAAGGACCGCTTTTTCGGCCCCGGCCACAACGGCGAGATTTTCACGGACGCGGATGGCCGGGACTGGATGTACTACCATTGCCATGTGAAGGGGCGTGACGCGGAGAAGCGCCCGATGTTCCGCCAGCGCCTGTTCTGGGGGAAGGACGGCTGGCCGTTCTTCGGAAACCACGGCAAGCCCTCCCCCCACGCCGAATCTACACCGAGACCCGTCGTCCCGCCGAATCGCCCGAAGAATCCGGTAGGGTCCGTCGT
>JAEDMN010000095.1 GCA_016302985.1 Kiritimatiellia bacterium
TGCTATACTACCAACCAATCACAAGAAAGTACTTGCCTGACTCTGCTACGCAACGAGTGTTGCGTAGGCTACTGGAAGGCGGGGCCGAATTCTCGGCCGGTGGGACGATGGTCCTCCTCCGCTAGCTTCTTCAGGAACCAACACACCATGCACAAGCTTGTCTTTTCCGCGCTGGCGCTGGGCGCCGGCCTGCTCTCCGCCGACAACCGCATCTGGATCGAGGACCTCGACCGGGCGCTGATGACCTGTGGCTACAAGACGCCGCTCGTTGCGCGCTCCATCGATGGGGGGCTGCTCGCCGTCGGCGGGAAGAACTACGACCACGGCCTCGGCACGCATGCGCCGAGCATGCTGCCCGTGCCGCTGGGCGGGAACGCGCTGCGCTTCCACGCGAAGGTCGGGCTCGACGACGAGATGAAGGACCGCCGGCAGGCATCCGTCGAGTTCAAGGTCTGGGTGGACGGGAAACTGGCCGCTTCGTCCGGCGTGCTGCGCAGGAACAGGCGTTCGGCGGAGATCGACGTCGCGCTCGAGGGCGCGCAGGTCTGCGTGCTCGAGGTGACGGACGCGGGCGACGGGCAGGACAGCGACCACGCGGACTGGGCGGACGCGTACTTCGTCTTCAAGGACGGCACGAAGCCCGCCAGGCCGTCCGACCTCACGCGCCAGCTCGGCGTGCTCACGCCCGCCGCGCCCGCGACGCCGCGCATCAACGGCCCCGACCGCGTCGGCGTCCGTCCCGCGCACCCGATCCTCTACCGCGTCCCGGTCACGGGCGAACGTCCGATGAAGATCACCGTCGCGGGCCTGCCTCCCGGCGCCTACTACGACGCCGACCGCCAGTCCGTCAACGGCCTCGTGGTGAAGCCCGGCGACTATCCGCTTGAAATCTCGGCCGAGAACGCGAAGGGGACGGCGACGCGCACGGTGACGCTCGTCGTCGGCGACCGGATCGCCCTCACCCCGCCGATGGGCTGGAACAGCTGGAACGTCTTCGCCGGCTCCGTCACCGAGGCCAAGGTCAAGGCCGCGGCGGACGCGATGGTCGCGAGCGGGCTCGCGGACCACGGGTGGTGCTACGTCAACATCGACGACTTCTGGCAGAACCGCCCGGGCGAGACGAAGGACAAGACCCTGATGGGCGCCGAGCGGAACGCCGACGGCTCGATCAGGCCGAACGCCCGCTTCCCGTCCATGAAGGGACTTGCCGAGTACGTGCACGGGAAGGGACTACGCATCGGCCTCTACTCCTCGCCCGGACCGACCACCTGCGGCGGCTGCACAGGCAGCTGGATGCACGAGTTCCAGGACGCGAAGACGTACGCCGACTGGGGCTACGACTACCTCAAGTACGACTGGTGCAGCTACGGCCGCGTTGCGCTGGGAACCGGACTCGACCGCGCGCGCCTTCCGTACCAGATCATGGGCCAGGCGCTGCGCGCGCAGAACCGGGACATCCTCTTCTCCCTCTGCCAGTACGGCATGGACAACGTGTCGTGCTGGGGCGAGACGGTCCACGGCAGCTGCTGGCGCACGACGGGCGACATCTTCGACACCTGGGGCAGCGTCTACGACAGCATCCAGAAGCAGGAGAAGCTCTGGTACTGGTCGAAGCCCGGCGCGTGGAACGATCCGGACATGCTCTGCGTCGGGAAGATGACGTGGAACGGCTTCAAGGGCTCGCGCCTGACGCCGAACGAGCAGTACACGCACATCTCGCTCTGGTGTCTCGTCGCGGCGCCGCTGATGATCGGCTGCGACATGACGCAGCTGGACGCCTTCACCTATGGCCTGCTCGCGAACGACGAGGTGATCGCCGTCGACCAGGATCCGCTGGGCGCGGGCGCGGCGAAGATCGCGGTCGACGGCATGGGCGAGGTCTGGGCGCGTCCGCTGGCGGATGGTTCCGTCGCGGCCGGCCTGCTGAACGCGAACTTCGTCGAACAGGAGGTCTGCTTCAACCTTGCGTCCGCCGGACTGGAAGGCGCGTGGCGCGTCCGCGACCTCTGGCGCCAGCGGGACGAAGGCGAATTCACCGGCCTCTACAGGATGTCCGTGCCGGGGCACGCGACGCATCTGATCCGCCTGTGGCCGGCGAAGGGCGGGCGCCTGCGCCCGGGCCTCGGAGATGTCCGCGAGAACGCATGGCGTCGACAGGTCGAGTCCGTGCGCCCCGTCGAACCCGAGCATCCGAAGACGGCCGCCGCGCCGTGCGAGCACTGCGCCCGCAAGATGGCGGGCTGGGCGGCGGCCGCGAAGTGACGCGTCAGTCCATCGCGCGCAGGACGAGTCCCTTGAGGTAGAGCCCCTCGGGAAAGGACAGCGCGACGGGGTGGTCGACCGCGGCCTGGCGCGTGCGGGCGAGCATCTGGAAGTCGCGGTGCGCGTCGAAGGCGGCTTCGGCGCAGACCTTGTCGAAGAGGTCCGTCGTCATGGCGCCGGAGCACGAGAACGTGGCGAGCACGCCGCGGGGCTTCAGCAGCTTCATCGCGAGCAGGTTGATGTCCTTGTACCCGCGCGAGGCGCGCATGAGGCCGGCCTTGGTGTCCGCGAACTTCGGCGGGTCGAGCACGATGAGGTCGAACGTGCGGGCCTGGTCGCGGTAGAGGCGGAGCTGCTTGAAGACGTCCGCCTCGACGAAGTCGCAGGCGGTACCCGTGCAGCCTGTCAGCTCGGTGTTCCGCTTTGCGAGCGCGAGGGCGTCCGCGGAGACGTCGAGGTGGGTGACGGACCTGGCGCCCGCCGCGCACGCGGCGAGGCCGAAGCCGCCCGTGTAGGAGAAGCAGTTGAGCACGTCGGCGCCCTGCGCGAAGGACCCGACGGCCGCGCGCGCGTCGCGCTGGTCCAGGTAGAAGCCTGTCTTGTGTCCCTTGCGCACGTCGACGAGGTACCGGATCGCGCCCTCGTGGATCTCGATGAATTCGGGCGGTTCCTCGCCGGCGAGGGGGCCGACGACGCAGTCCCGTTCGAAGACGAGGCCCTCGCGGGCGCGCGCGTCGACGTCGCTGCGGTTGAAGACGCCGCGGCAGCCGGGGACGTGCTTCATCAGCGCATCGACGAGGGCCTGTTTCCAGTACTCGGCGCCCGCGCTGGCGAGCTGCACGACGACGAAGCCGTCGTAGAAGTCCGCGGTGACGCCGGGGAGGCCGTCGTTCTCGGCGTTGACGACGCGGAAGGCGTTCGTCGGCGAAGCGGGGGCGAGGAAGGTGGCACGGCGCGCGACGGCGGCGGCGACCAGGTTCGAGATGCGGTCCGCGTCCACCGGGACGCGCGGGTCGAAGGAGAGCATCCGCACGCGGATCTGGCTTTGCGGGGAATAGGAGCCGTAGCCGAGGCGGTCGCCGCGGGCGCTGCACACCTCGACGGTTTCGCCGATGGACGGCTGTCCGTCGACGTCGCGGATGGCCCCGGAGAAGATCCAGGGATGGTGGTGGAGGGTGGCGTAGTCGCGCTTGGCGTTGAGGGTGACTTTGTACATGACGGCGGATATTCTACCATAAACCCGCGGGGTCGCCTCCGTCCCGTCCCGCATGCAATGTGGTATAATATCCGCGCTGAAAACAAGGAAACAGGACATGCGACAGGAAATCATCGACTGGGTTCTCGCGAGCCGCATCGTCGCGATCATCCGCGGCTTCGACCCCGAAGTCTGCCTCAAGCTCGCGGACGCCTATTACGAAGGCGGCATCCGCATGGTCGAGGTGACGTTCCCCCAGGCGCATCCGGAGGACTTCCACAAGACGGCCGAGGCGATCAAGGCCATCTCCGACCGCTTCGCCGGCAAGGTGCAGGTGGGCGCCGGAACGGTGCTCACGCGCGAACAGCTGCTGATGGCCCGCGACGCGGGATCGAAGTACATGATCACGCCCGGCGTGAACACGGCGCTCATCCGCGAAGCCCGTGAGATGGGGCTCGTGACGATGCCCGGCGCGATGACGCCGACGGAGGCCGTGACGGCGCACGAGGCGGGCGCGGACTTCGTGAAGATCTTCCCCGCGGGCGCACTGGGCGCCAAGTACGTGAAGGACATCCGCGCGCCGCTCGCGCACATCCGCTTCCTCGCGGTCGGCGGGGTCGGTCCCGCGAACGTGGCCGACTTCATGAAGGCCGGCTGCGTCGGCGCCGGCGTGGGCGGGGAGCTCACGAACAGGGAGTACATCGCGGCGGGCGCCTGGGACCGCATCGCCGCGGCCGCGCGGACGCTCATGGAGAACGCCCGCGTCTAGTCAAGTCCCGCATCCCCGCTGATTTACCGAAAGGCTTCAAGATGAAGATTGTCTGCTTCGGCGAAATCATGATGCGCCTGAACCCGGAAGGGTACCTGCGCTTCGTCCAGGCCGAGAAGTTCGAGGCGTCCTACGCGGGCGGCGAGGCCAACGTCGCGGTCTCGCTCGCGAACTACGGACTCGACGCGAGCTACGTGACGAAGCTGCCGGACAACGACCTCGGCCGCTGCGCGCGCAACGCGGTGCGCCACTTCGGCGTCGACACGCGCGACATCGTCTGGGGCGGCCCCCGCCTCGGCATCTACTTCGTCGAGAAGGGCGCCTCGCAGCGCGCCTCCAAGGTCGTCTACGACCGCGCCGGCTCCTCGATCGCGCTCGCGCGGCGCGAGGACTTCGACTGGGACCGCATTCTCGACGGCGCGGACTGGTTCCACTTCACCGGCATCACCCCGGCCCTCGGCGGCGAGTGCCCCGAAATCTGCCTCGACGCGCTCAAGGCGTGCAAGGCGAAGGGCGTCACGGTGAGCTGCGACCTCAACTACCGCGGCAAGCTCTGGACGCGCGGGCAGGCCGGCGAGACGATGGCGAAGCTCGTGCCGTACGTCGACGTGTGCATCGCCAACGAGGCGGACGCGGCGGACGTCTTCGGCATCCGCGCCGAGGGCACGGACGTCGACTCCGGCAAGCTGAACAAGGACGGCTACGTCTCCGTGGCGAAGCAGCTCGCGGACCGCTTTGGATGCAGGAAGGTCGCGATCACGCTGCGCACGTCGCTCTCCGCGACGGACAACCTCTGGAGCGGCATGCTGTGGACGCCTGAAGGCGCCTGCTTCGCGCCCGAATACAAGGTCCACATCGTGGACCGCGTCGGCGGTGGCGACTCCTTCGGCGGCGGTCTCATCTACGCGCTCGCGAGCGGGTACGGGACGCAGGACGCGATCGACTTCGCGGTCGCGGCCTCCTGCCTCAAGCACGCCATCGAGCACGACTTCAACCTCGTGAGCGTCGCCGAAGTCAAGTCCCTCGCGGCCGGCAACGCCTCGGGCCGCGTCCAGCGCTAGGTCGGACCGAAATGGCGTGCGACGAACAGAAAGCCTCCTCCGCGGTCGTCCTCCGCAGCGCGACGCTGCATGACGCGGAGAAGATCCACGCGCTCATCCACCTGCACAAGAACGAGCTCGTGCCGCGCCCGATGGGCAACATCGTCGAGAACATCGACCGGTTCCTCATCGCGGACTGCGGGGGCGAGATCGCGGGCTGCGCCTGCTTCCAGGTCTGGCCCGAGATCGGAGACCCGCTCAAGGCGACGGTCGAGATCCAGAGCGTCTCCGTGCGCGCGCCGTTCCGCCGCCGCGGCATCGGGGCGATGCTGGTGAAGGGGGTCATCGCGCGCGTCCGTCCGTTCTGTCCGGCCGAGGTGATGGTGCTCACCCTCACGCCGGAATTCTTCTCGACGCTCGGGTTCGCCGAGATCCCGAAGTCGCACATCATGCACAAGCTCTATTCCGGCTGCATCAACTGCACCCGCCACGCCGATCCCTTCACCTGTCCGGAAAAGGCGATGGCGCTCCCGCTTTCCCGCGCTTAAACGACTACCAAGGAAACCTGTGAACATGAAGAAAACGCTCCTCGTCGGCCTGCTCTCTCTCCTTTCGATCGCCGCGCTGGCCGCCCCCGCGAAGGGGCGGAAGGCCGCCCGTTCCGCGGCTCCCGCCGCGGCCCCTGCGCCGGGCCTGCCCGAAACCGCCTTCCGCCGCACGCCGTACGTCGGGGCGATCGCCGTCGACGCGCAGACCGGGCACGTGCTCTTCGAAGACCATGCGGACACCGTCGCGCGCCCCGCGTCCGTCACGAAGCTGATGACGCTGCTCCTCTGCCTCGAGGACATGCATGCGCTGAAGTACGACCCGACCACGCGCGTGACGGCGTCCGTGCGCTGCAGCCAGGAGAAGCCGAGCAGCGTCGGCCTGAAGCCCGGCCAGTCGATGACCATCGACGACCTGCTCATGTCGATCATGGTCAAGAGCGCGAACGACGCGGCGGTGCTGCTGGCCGAGAACTCCACGGCGCGCAACGCGGGCCGCGAGATCCGGCCCGGCGACCTGCAGGCGTTCATCGTGCGCATGAACGCGAAGGCCCGGAAGCTCGGGATGCTGCACACGCACTACGAGACGCCGAACGGCTATCCGCCCAAGCCGGGGTCCAAGCGCCCGTTCGACACGTCCACCGCGCGCGACCTCGTCAAGCTCGCCCAGGCGGTTCTCCGCTACCCGGAGGTCTTCCGCTTCACGAAGACGAAGCTCACGACGGTGACGGACGGGGCGGGCAATCCGCTCAGGATGGTGAACCACAACAACATCCTCGTGAAGGACAAGATGAAGATCCTCGACGAGTTGGGCGAGTCCGAGGTCGACGGCCTGAAGACCGGCTACATCGACGCGGGCGGTTCCTCGATCATCCTCACGGGCAAGCGCAACGGCAAGCGCGCGATCGTCATCGTGCTCGGCAGCCAGACCTCCAAGTTGCGTGACAAGCACGCGCGCCAGCTGATGGTCGACGCCCTCGACAAGATCCAGAAGTAGGGAAGGGGCGGGGCGCGGACGACATGCGGGCGATGCTGTCCATCTCCGTGTTCCTGGCGGCGCTGTCGGCGCCGCTCCTCTTTTACTGGCTGCGGACGCGCCGCTGGGGCGAGCGCGTCCTCGTCCGCGTCGATCCGGCGGATCCGCTTCCGGCCGATGTCGCGGGCTATCTCGCGGAGATCGCCCGCAGCCTTGACGCGAATCCGCGTCCGCTGCGCGTCGTCTTCGATGGCCGCAACGCGCAACGACGCGCGATTCGGCTCGACGTCGATCCCGATCGGCGCCTGCGCGTCTTCGTCGACGGCCACCGTCCCCGGGCGCTCGACCTCCGCGGCCGCTGGATTGCAGACCATCCCGTGCCGCTGGACCTTCGTCGGACCGTGCTCTACGTGAAACCGGTCGATGCGAACCGCTTCCGGGTTGCGCTCCGTCTTCCGTTCCGCATCCCGGTCGTGGCCTCTGTCGCCTGTTCGCTCGTCGCGACGGTCGCGCTCGTCTTCTTTCAGTTCGAAGCCCTGGCCGGCGTACTGGGGTTCGCCCTTGGCGGTTTCGCCGCCACCAGCTTCGGTTCATGGAAAACGTTCCCCTAGATCGACGGAATCGGTTCTGATCGATGGGCGGGGATGGGACCACGCGGCCGGCGGCCTCGCGCGCGGATGCCCGTTCGCGAGTGGTGCGGGACGCCGCCGTTTATGATACAATAACCGCTCAAATTTTCACGGAGTCCGAAGCATGACGACTAGAAGAGGTTTCATCGCCGCGGCCGGGGCGGGCGCCCTGGCCGCCGGCTGCTCGACGGGGGCTTCCCGCACCTGCGCCGCGCGGAAGGACGGCTTCCGCTACGCGCTCAATCCCGCGACGATCCGCGGCTACAAGTGCTCCCTCAAGGAGCAGGTGCGGCTCTGCATCCAGGCCGGCTACGGCGGCATCGAGCCGTGGCTCGCGGACATGCAGGCCGCGAAGGCGAAGGGCGAGCTGGCCGACATCCGGAAGATGTGCGAGGACGGCGGCCTCGCGGTCGTCAACGGCATCGGCTTCGCGAAGTGGGCGCTGCCGGACGCCGCGGCGCGCGCGAAGGGCATGGAGGACATGAAGCGCGACATGGCGCTCGTCGCCGAGATGGGCGGCGCGTTCATCGCCGCGCCGCCGTTCGGCCTGCAGCAGCCCGGCAGCCCGAAGGTCTCCCTCGACGACTTCGCGGACCGCTACCGCGCCGTGCTGGAGCTGGGCGACCGCATGGGCGTCGTCCCGATTCTCGAGTTCTGGGGCCATTCCGCCAACCTGAGCCGTCTGAACGAGGCGCTCTACGTCGCGGCCGCGAGCGGCCACGCGAAGGCGGCCGTCCTCGCCGACATCTACCACATGTGGCGCGGCGGCAGCCCGTACGAGGGCCTGCGCTTCTGCACGAAGTCGACGCTGCCCGTGCTCCACATGAACGACTTCCCCGCCTCGCCGGCGCGTGAGAAGCTCGTGGACGCGGACCGCGTCTGGCCGGGGGACGGCGTCGCCCCCTGGAAGCAGATCGGCGGCATCCTCCGCGACGGCGGCCTCGACCCGTGGCTCTCCGTCGAGCTCTTCAACAAGTCCTACTGGACGACCAATCCCCTCGACACCCTCCGGACCGGCCTCGCGAAGATGAAGGCCGTGCTCGGGTGAACCGCGCATTTCAATCAAGCCCGGAAAGGTAAACATGTAACCATGTCCTACAACTGGAAGTTCTTCAAGTCCGCCCGCTGCGTGCAGGTCAAGCTCGAGAACGGCGCGGACGTCGCCGCACTCGGTGAGCTCGACCAGAAGCTCTGGACCGTCCTCTCGGCTTCGACCGAGGGCCTCCGCTTCGACGCGGAGACGCTCAAGCTCCTCGACACCGACAAGGACGGCCGCATCCGCGTGCCCGAGGTTCTCGCCGCCGTCGACTGGCTCAAGGCCCGCTTCAAGAACCTCGACTTCCTTTTCGCCCGCAAGGAGGAGATCGCGCTCGCGGACCTCAACGAGGAGACCGACGAGGGCAGGGCGCTGCTCGCGTCCTTCCGCAACATCCTCTCCCGCGCGGCCAAGAACGACGCGACTTCGCTCACGCTCGCGGACGTCACGGGCACGACCGCGATCTTCAACGGCCAGCCGTTCAACGGCGACGGCGTGGTGACGCCGAAGTCCACGTCCGACGCGCAGGTCGCCGACGTGGTGGCGAAGATCGCCGCCGCCGAGGGCGCGGTGAAGGACCGTTCCGGCGACGACGGCATCGACCAGGCCAAGGCCGATGCGTTCTTCGCGGACGCGGCCGCCTATCTGGACTGGACGAAGGCGGGGGCCGCCGCCGCGACGCTGGGCGACCGCACGGCGGCCGCCTACGCGGCCTTCAGCGCAGTCGAGGCGACGATTGACGCGTACTTCACGCCCCCGGCGGACCTCCCTCTGGTTGCCGAGGACCCGACGCCGTCGCTCCCGCTCACGGCGGGGGTCAATCCGCTCTGGCTTGGCAAGTTCCGCGCGTTCGCCGCCGACGCGGCGGGCCCCGTGCTCGGTCAGGAGGGCGTCGAGAGCATCTCCCGCGACGACTGGGCCGCCATCAAGGCCAGGCTTGCGCCGTACGGCGCGTGGCTCGCGTCCAAGGCCGGCGCCGCCGTCGAGTCCCTCGGCGCGGACGCCCTGGCCGCGATCCTCAAGGACGGCAAGATGCAGGCCGCGGTCAACGCGCTCATCCAGAGCGACCTCGCCCTCGCCGACGAGTACGGCCGCCTCGTGGACTGCGAGCGCGCGCTCCGCTACGCCGCCCACCTTGCGGACTGGCTCTGCAACTACGTCAACCAGGCGAACATCTACGATCCGCAGCGCCCGAGCGTGTTCCACACCGGCGAGCTCTTCATCGACGGCCGCGCGCTGCGCCTCTGCTTCTTCGTCGCCGCCGAGGGCGCGCATGCTGCGCTGGCCGGGAAGAGCAAGTGCTGCCTGCTGTACGTGAAGCTTTCGCGCAAGGCCACGGGCGAGGCCCGCGAGATCTGCGCGGTCGTCACGGCCGGCTCCACGGCGTCGCTGTACGTCGGCCGCAACGGCGTCTTCTACGACTGCGACGGCAAGGACTGGGACGCGGTGGTCGCGAAGGTCGTCGAGGCCCAGGTTTCGCTCCGCGAGGCCTTCTGGGCCCCGTGGGCGAAGATCGCGACGACGATCGGCGACCAGTGCAGGAAGTTTCTCTCCTCCAGGCAGGACGCGGCTGTCGCCAAGGTCTCTGACGGCGTGAACGCCGCCGCCGCGGCCCCGGCCGCCCCGGCGGCCCAGCCCGCGCCCAACGGCACGGCCCTGGCCTCCAGCGTCGCGGCGATCGGCATCGGCGTCGGCTTCGTGGGCGCGGCCTGCGGCAGCCTGCTCTCGATCCTCACGAAGACGCCGCTGTGGCAGACCCTCCTGGGCGTCGCCGCGATCATCCTGCTCGTGTCGCTCCCGAGCGTCGTCCTCGCGTGGTTCAGGCTGCGCGCCCGCGACCTCGGCGCGATCCTCAACGCCGGCGGCTGGGCGGTGAACCGTCCGCTCACCTTCTCCATCGGCCTTGCGCGCACGTTCACGCGTCCCGCGAAGATGCCGGTCGGCTGCGCCGTGGCCCGCGACCCGTACGCTTCGCACGGCTGGCTGAAGCTCCTCGCCGCGCTCGTGCTCGCCGCGGGCATCGCTGCCGGCGTGTGCTGGAAGCTCGGCTGCCTGCCGTGCTGCAAGTCCTGCGAGAAGGCGGCCCCCGCCCCGGCCGCGGAGGCTGCGAAGTAAGATGGCCGCGCCCTGCAACGCAGACTGCGACGATCTGAACCGGCGCTACGGCGCGCCGGGCCGCATCGTGTTCCGCCCCTCGCGGCACGATGCGCCGATTGTCGTGCTTGCCAACCAGTACGGCTCCGCGGAGATTTCGCTCCTCGGCGCCCAGACGGTCTCGTACCGCCCGACCGGCAACATGCCGGTGCTCTACATGCCGCATCCGTACGACGAGACGCCGGCCGGGACGGAAATCCACGGCGGCATCCCCGTCTGCTGGCCCTGGTTCGCCCGCAACGGCCCGGAAGGCTCGAAGATGCACGGCGTCGCGCGCTACGCGAAGTGGTCCGTGAAGGGCACGGAGTATTCCGAGGACGCGACGGAGATCACGCTGGGACTCAAGTCGGACGACGAGACGCGCAAGGCCTGGCCGTACGACTTCGAGCTCGAGCTCAAAATCTCGGTCTCCATGAAGCTGACGCTCTCGCTGCACGCGACGAACACGGGCAAGACCCCGTTCTTCGTGACCGAGGGCTTCCATCCGTACTTCCTGGTGCGCGCGCGCGACCGCACGGAGGTGCTGGGCGTGGACGGCTGCACGTTCGTCGACACGCGCGAGCCCGAGAAGGGGCGCTGCGTCTGGACGGGCGGCTACGCGGTCAAGGTTCCCGGCAGCAAGATCTTCGAGGTCTCGAAGTACGAGTACGTGCTGATGGACCATGGGCTCGACCGCGCCATCGCGATCGTCTCCCGCGGCAACCGGCGCCTCGTCGTCTGGAACCCCGGCGAGGAGAGCGCGGCCCGCGTGACCGAATTCGGCGTGGAGGGCTGGAACAAGTTCGTCTGCGTCGAGCCGTGCTCGACCCCGGGGGAGGCCGGCTACGACCTCGGCCCCGGCGAAAGCCACGACCTGCTGATGGCCGTGCAGTCGGTGCCGAACGACGGCAGCGTGCATGCGCGCCACGCGTGACGG
>JAEDMN010000096.1 GCA_016302985.1 Kiritimatiellia bacterium
GGCCGCGGTCCAGCACGAGCTCCATGTTGCCCGTGCCCTTGAACTCCTCGAAGATCACCTCGTCCATGCGGGAGCCGGTGTCGATGAGCGCCGTGGCGAGGATCGTCAGCGAACCGCCGCCCTCGATGTTGCGGGCCGCGCCGAAGAAGCGCTTCGGGCGGTGCAGCGCGAGCGCGTCCACGCCGCCCGTCAGGATCTTGCCGGAGTGCGGCTGGACCGTGTTGTAGGCGCGCGCGAGGCGCGTGATCGAGTCGAGCAGGATGATGACGTCCTTGCCGTTCTCGGCCTGGCGGCGGCTCATCTCGATGACCATCTCGGCGACGTCGACGTGATGCTGGGGCTCCTCGTCGAACGTGGAGGAAAGCACCATCGCCTTCGTGTTGCGCTGCATGTCCGTGACTTCCTCGGGACGCTCGTCGACGAGCAGCACGATGAGGATCGCCTCGGGGTGGTTCTTCGTGATGGCGTTCGCCATCTTCTGCAGCAGCACGGTCTTGCCCACGCGCGGGGGCGCGACGATGAGGCCGCGCTGGCCGAAGCCGATCGGCGTGAAGAGGTCCACGACGCGCGTGGAGACCTCCGCGGGCGCCGTCTCGAGCACGATGCGCCGCGTCGGGAAGGTCGGCGTGAGGTTCTCGAAATGGACGATGCGGGCGGCTTCGCTCGGCGTCTTCTCGTTCACCGTGACGACGTTGCCGAGCACGAAGTAGCGGTCCTTGTCCCGCGGGTCGCGGATCGGCCCCTCGACGATGTCGCCCGTGCGGAGCGCGTGGCGGCGGATCTGCTGCTGCGGGATGAAGACGTCCTCGGGGCAGGCGAGGAAGTTCGTCTTCGCGCTGCGCAGGAAGCCGTAACCCTCCTTCTCGACCTTGAGGCAGCCGGACGCCATGACGGCGCCACCGCGGCCGAGGTAGCTGCGGATCGCGGCGAAGATGATCTCGTGGCGCTTCATCGCGCCGAGGTCCTCCGCGTTCGCGTCCGGCATCATCTTCGCGACGATCTCGCCGTTGTCCCAGGTGTGGATGTCCTTGAGGCTGTACTCCGGCAGGTCGGGATTGCGCGGCACGGAAGGCGGCGGCGGTTCATAGCGCGGCTGCTGCGGACGCCGGAAATCCTGCTGCTGCAGGCGGCGACCGTTGTTGCCGTTTCCGCCATTGTTCCCGTTCCCGTTGTTCCCGCCATTGCCGTTCCAGGTCTTGCCCTGGCGGGCGGCTCGGTTCGCCAACCACTGCTGGCGGCGGAGCTGACGCTTGGAAAGCGGCTGCTGCGGACCCTCGGGGGCGAGCGGGGACTCCGCGGCTGCACCCTGTCCGGCCGCAAGGGGCTGCGCATCCACGCTCTGGGGGGCCGGCTGGGGGGCCATCGGGGCCTCGGCGCGCGGTGCGGGCGCTTCGGCGGGAGCTGCAGGCATTTCGGGCGCGGGCGCGGCCACGGTTGCGGCAGGCGCCTCGGCCGTGTCGACGGGAGCAGCCTTAACCTTGGGGGGACGGCCGCGGCGCTTCTTCACCGGCGCCCCGGCGGCCTCGGACGTGCCCTCGGCACCTGCCGCGGTTCCCTCGGCCGCGCGCTTTGCGCCGCGGCGCGCCCGGGCTTCTTCCTTCTTCTGGAGCTTCTCCGCCTCGTCGGCGGGAATGTCGTCAGGAGACCAGTGTGTCACGGAAATGCCGGACTCTTCAGTGCTCATGTTCTATTCTTTCCTTGAGCCAGGACACCAGCCTCTGGGCCTCGTCCTTGAGATGCGTTGGGGTGGAGTCATTGACCACGGCGAAATCGGCTCGCGCGGCCTTTTCGGCCACGGGCATCTGCGCCGCGAGTCTCGCCTCGGCCTGGGCGCGCGTGTAGCCACGCGTCTTCATCATCCGTTCGATCTGGATGCGTTCAGGGGAGGCGATGGCGATGATTATATCATAATCCGATTCCCAGTGCGATTCGAAAAGCAGAGGAATCACGGAGATATGGAGCGCGGTCGCATCCGATTGGGATGCGAAGTCGAGCAGGATCCGGCGCACGCGCGGGAAGAGCAGGTCCTCCAGCTCGCGACGGGCCGACGGGTCGGCGAACACGACATCGGCCAACGCCTTCCTGTCCACCCCGCCATCCCGTGCAATCACCCCGTCGCCGAATCGCGCGCGAATCGGCTCGACGGCCTCTCCTCCCGATGCCTCGAGGGCGTGCACGACGTCGTCCGCGTCAAGAACACGAATGCCAAGTTCCGCGAGGAACTTGGCAAGCGTGCTCTTCCCGCAGGCGATTCCGCCTGTTAGGGCTATCTTCATGCCGACCTTACTGCGCTTCGGGGGCCGGCGTCGCCTTGGCTTCCGTGGCAGGCACGTCAGCCGAGGAGACCTGGACGACCTGGCGGCCATTCGGATCGACGCGGCGCGCCGTCACGAAGAGGAGCAGGTTGCGCTTGTTGGACCACTCGCTGCGGCTGCGGAAGATGCGGCCGATGTACGGGAGGTCGCCGAGGAACGGAATCTTGTCCTCCATCGACTTGCGCTCTTCGGTGATCAGGCCGCCCATCACAATCGTGGAGCCGTCATACAGCGTCACGTGCGTGTCGATCGAGCGCTCCTTGAAGAAAGGCTGCTCCATCGGGACCGTGAACCAGTTCATGTCCTCGGCACCGCTCATCTGCGCGGCGAGCTGGGCCGAAGAGCTCATGACGGAGGCCATCGGCACCTTCATGCCGTAGTCCTTCCAGGTCGGCTCGGAGATGACCTTCGGGTTCAGCGCGAGGTTGATCAGGCCTTCCGGCGTGACGTCGGGCGTAACCGTGAGGATGACGCCGACTTCCTGCGTCTCGAAGTTCTGCGGTTCGACCATCGGGAGGATCTTGCCGTCGCTGCCCGAACCCGTGCCGCTCGTCGAGATCGTCGACGTCGAGGACGAGGACGTGGACTGGATCGTCACGTCGTAGTCCTGCGGGAAGCGGTAGATCGTGACGACCTTGATCGTCGCCTCCTGGTTGCTCTTCGTGACGACCTTCGGCGCGGACAGAAGGTCCGTGTCGCTGCGCTGCGAGAGCATGTGGAGAATCATCGAGAGGTCGGCATTGCCCAGGAACGCGTTCATCTTCATGAACTTGTCGTTGTTGCTGGCACCCTCGCCCGAGATGTGGTTGCCCTCCGTGGAGAGATAGCGCAAGCCCGTGGCATAGTCCGTACCGTTGATGCCGTTGATGCCGACATTCCGACCCGACCCAGGTCGAGTGACCCACTCACGACCGGAATTGCTCATGATGCGAGACCATTCGGCGCGCTGCGTCGTGGTCCAGCCCGCAGCGGGATTCCCCCCCGTGCCATCAGGAGACGCAGCAGGAAGCGAGGTACCCGATGTGGAACCCACGCTGGACCCCGTCCCCGACGTCGTGATGGGAGAAATCGCGCCCGTACCGAGGTCGACAAGCTCGTTGGAACCAGGGCGTTCACCGGTCTGAGTCCATCCCGTGAGGATCGTATCGCCCTTCTTGCCGTTCCAGTTGCCGTCCTTGAGGTTCAGGGCCTTGGCCAGCTTGCCACCGACATTGAAGGAATAGTCGGAGTTGAGCAGCCACTCGAAGCCGAGCGAGTTCAGGTCTTCCTGGGAGACTTCCACGAAGCGCGTCTCGATCTCGACGTTGTAGGGCGTGACGTTCAGTTCGGTGAGGGCTTCCTCGAGCTTGGCCAGCTGGTCTTCCGTGTTGGTCACGCGCAGCTTGCCGATCGCCTTGATGTAGGTGATGTGCGAGTTCTGCGGCCAGCTCACGCCCATGGCCTCGAAGTAGGCCTTCCACTGGGCCTCGTCGCCGTCGCTCGAGGCTTCCGCGTTTTCGTCGCCGCCAAACGCGCCGGCCTTCTCGTTCTTCAGCGAGCTGGACGCCTCGTTCATGCGGTCGACGAACGAATCGACGACGCTGTAGGAGCGGGTGACGAGTTCGTCGGTCGTCATGTCCTTGGGCATGACCATGACCACGGAGCCCTGGACCTTGTACTTGAAGCCCGTGACCTTGCAGACGAGCTTGAGGGCCTCGGCCAGGGAGACGTTCGACGCCGAGATGTTCGGAACCTGCGGGACGTCGCCCGCGGCGCCGGATTCCTCTTCCGCGGCCGCGCCAAAGGCATTGTCGTCCTTCGCCGCGACCGGTGCGCTTTCGCTGCCCGTGAGCGTCTTGCCCAGCTGCAGCACGAAGTTGAAGCCGCGCTGGTCGACCGGGATCTCCGGCTTGTCGTAGTCCTTCGAAGCCTGGCGGAAGTAGTCCACCGCGTCGATGATCGTGGCGGGAGGACGGAAGGAGATCTGCGGCAGCATCATCTCGCGCATGCGCTTCTCGATCGACTGCTCGATCGAACGCATCGGATCGCCGCCGATCGGCGTCTTCGCCGTCGCGCCCGAGACGTCCTTGAGTTCCACGGAGTTCACCGCGTAGACCGGCCGCCAGGCCGCGCCCACATCGGCGATCATGCCCCTGCGGGTGGCCTCGCGCTCCTTTTCGATGATGATCTGGCGCTTGGCCTGGATGCGGTCGCGAATGGAGATCGCCTCCTGGTTGTACGGATCGTTGCGGAGCACAAGGTCGCACTGTTCAAGCGCGCTCTCCAGGTCCGCCACCGCAAGGTACTGCGCGGAGAGACGGAGACGCTGGCGAATCGTCTCGCGCTCGGCCTTGTACTTCTCGTCGTTACGGACATGCTTGATCTCGGAGACGTCCGTAGCGGTCTCGGTGGCGTTGTCGGACTCGAGAGACGCGACAAGCGCGCCGGCATGCGGGTGACGGTACTTCACCGCCTCCTTGGCCAGCTCGATCGCGCCTTCGCGGTAGCCCTCCTTCGCAGCCTGCTTGGCAGCCTGGAACTTGGCCTCCGCCATGCCCTGGGAGCATTCCTTGCGGAGCTTCACCGAATCGGGACGGTCCGTCAGATGCGTGGAGGCAAACTGGTACTGCTTGAACGCCTCGTCCCAGTCGCGATTCGCCATCGCGGCCCGGGCCTGGGCGAGTTCCTGACCAGCCTGGAGATCCAGCGCCTCGCGGCGCAGCTTCTCCGTCGTCATCAGCTCGCTGACGAACGCGGCAGCGGAATCGTCCGCCGCGGCTTCCGTCTTGGCCTCGTCGGCCTTGACCTCAGCGGCGGGCTGGGCACTCTTCTCCGTGGATTCATTCTCCGCAGCGACACCCGTCGCAACGGCAAGGGAGACGCAGGCAGCGCCGAAAACGGCAATAGTTTTGTCAGCTCTCATCGAGGATGCTCCTTAAAGGCTTGATAATGATACCCTATTCAGGCGGGGGAATCAAGTCTCATCGTAGAATTTTTTCGGTCTTCGAAGCGAGGTCCTGGACCGTCACTTCGGCCCCGTTCTCGGTCTTCTTCAGCTTCGTCACACGGTACTTCCGTTCCTTGATGGAGAACTCGGTTCCCTCGGACACCGTGAACTTCAGCCCGTCGCCGCGGTTCCAGGCAATGTCGATGCGGCTTTCGAGGTCCGTTTCGACGCGGTTGCGGAACTGCTTGACATTCGGAACGATGACGAGCTTGACCTTGCGACCGTCGGAGAGGCGCTGGATTTCGACCGTGGAGGAGTCGACGTTCTTCGTGAGCTGCGAACCCGCGATCTTCATCTTCTCTTCCTTCTGCTCGTAGCCGACGACCTTCCAGCCGGACTTCTCGCGCAGCTTCTCGTTGACCTCGTCGGTCGCGATCTCGCCGTCCATCAGCGCCGTGTAGGTCGCGGAGGAGTTGCGGTCCTTGCGGCTCAGGCGCTGGAAGCGGAAGCGGTACCCGGAGGGAAGCTTCATCGCCTCCTTGAAGTAGAAGTCCAGACGCGTGTCCTGCACCGCGCCCGCGAGCGCGAGGTAGTCCATGTAGTCGGGATGCGAGAGCTTGTCCCTCGGATCCGTCTTGGCCATGAACTCCTCGAGGTTCGTGAAGCCGTCGCCGTCCGCGTCCTTGGCCGCGTCGGAGGCGTCGTTGGGATTGAGCCCATACTGCTTTTCCCAGTCGTTCGGCATGCCGTCGTGGTCCGTGTCGGCCTCGACCTTCACGACCTTCTGCTTCATGCCGCAGAACGGGCACTTCTCGTACATCACGGGAATCGGGCGTCCGCACGCCGTGCCCTTGAGTTCGGGATCGCCCTTCTGGCAGAAGACGCGGCTTTCGCTTGCGAGGAAGCTCGCCGCCTTCGGGTCGACCGGCACGAGCGCCGGCGGCTTCTTCGCCGTGTCGCTCGCACGCGCCAGGACCGAGAGGTCCGCCGCGGGGACGCCTTCATGCGCGGGCTTGATCGCGTTCAGCTCGGCCTCGAAGTCGTCCGCCGCCTGGTCGGCCGAAACGCTCAGTCCGGAGACGAGATAGACACCCGCGGCGGCCAGCGCCGCGAAGCCGCCGAGCGCAACCAGCCAGTCCCAGTGCGCGGCAAGGAAACTCTGCTTGGGGGCCGACATTACTTGCCCTCCTTCTTTTCGGACGTTTCAGCCGGCGTCTCGGGCGCGGCCGCCGGGGCGGCGCCGCGACCGAAGTCGTACACGGCGAGGTTGAACTTCACCAGGATCGGCGCGTCGAGCTCGGGGTCGACGACGACGCGGTCGTCCTTCGACAGCGTGTTGGCGCCCGCGTTCTCCTCGGCGGCGTCCCCGCCACGGCGGCGGCGACGGCTCGATGCGGGACGGTTCTTCTGCGCAGCGGCCGTCTCGACAGCCGTGATCTTGTCGACGATCATGTCGGCCGACTCGCGGAACGAGAAGTCCTTCACGACGCAGAAGCGCTTCGTCGACGTGATCTCGTTGATCAGCGTGACCAGCGCGGCGGGACGCGTCGAGAGTTCGAACGCGTACTCGAGGCAGGTCTGCTTCAGCTCGTCGTCGCCGGCCTTCTTCGCCGCGGACTTCTTCTTCTTCTTGTTCCGGCCGCGGTCGTCGTCCTCGGCTTCATCCTTCTTCGGCTCGACGCGCTGCACGGACTTGATCTCGAGCACGCCCGCCTCCGCGCACATGTCGACGACGGAGGAAATCGTGTCGAGCTGCAGGGCCAGGCGCGGCACGTCGGCGCTCTGCGGCAGCACGCCGCCTCCGCCGAGGTACTGCTCGAAGCCGAACAGGAACTCCGCGGACGAGATCTTCCCGTTCGCGCCGCCGGGCAGCGCCGCCATCCGGCGGACCTCCGACTGGAGCCGCTGCTTGAAGATCGGCGGCGTCTCCTCGGGCGCGACCTTGTCGCCGCGCGCCGCGAACGACACGGCGTCCGTGTACCACGCGGCGTAGCTCGTCTCGTTGGACTTCACCGACGCGATCGATCCCCTGGACGGGAAGACGGGCGCGTTGTTGAAGTTCTCGAACGACGTGCGCAGGTCGTCGCGGCGCACCTCCGCGTCCGTACGGTCGGACCAGGCCGAGAAGAGCATCCAGCCCAGTCCGCCGGCGAGGACCAGAAACACGCCGCCTCCGACGGCACCAATCGTCTGCTGCTTGGAGAGACTCATTCCTGCGCCGCCTTTCCTTTACGGCCGCTCTTCGCCTGCGGCACGACCGAAGGCGCATCTGCGAACTTCATCTGGATCGCGAACTCCGTCAGGCACTGCTTCACTTCCTTCTGGGAGACGATCTTCACCGTGTCCGCGACGATCATCTCGCCACGGGTCTTCAGCGCGTCCTCCACGATTTCCGCGGCGACCTTCTTTTTGCCGGCCGTCGCCTTGGCCATGACGTCGCTCCAGCCGCGGATCGTCACGCGCACGCCCTCAAGGCCGTTCGGCTCGTCCTTCGGCGCGGGGATTGCGCTCCAGTCCGTGATCCACATGCCCGGGATCAGGCTCTTGCGCACGGCCTGCAGACGCCTGAGGACCGCCGAGCGGCTCCACATCAGCTTCTGGAAGTCCTCGCACTTCTGACGCTCGGCATCCGCCTCCTGCTGGCCCTTCTTGAGTTCGCCTTCGAGCTTCTGCAACTTGTTGTTGCGCCCTTCGACGCGTTCGATCTGCGCGTTCGCGTTCTCCGTCTTGCAGTCCTCGACGAACCAGGCGATGCCCAGCGCGGCGAGGAACGCGAAGCCGGCGGCGACCAGCACGGGGATGCGCTTCATCGCGCGGGCCTCGCTGACCAGCTCCGGCGGCATCAGGTTGATCGCGATCCACGGCGCGTCGGTTCCGCGGAGCGCCAGGCCGACGCTCTCGACCAGCGCGAAGGCGTCGCCCTCAAGCGCGGACTTGTCGACCTTCGACCCGAAGGAGATGCGGCTGAACGGATTGAGGAACTCGACCTCGACCTGCAGCGACTCGCGGAAGAACTCGGCGAGCTGCGGCAGGCGCGCGGTGCCGCCCGTGAGGAACAGGCGCGTCGGGGCGCTGCCGCCCTGCTGCGAACGGTAGAAGTTGATGGAGCGGGAGATCTCCGCGTGCAGGCGCGTGAGCACCGTGCGGATGATCTTCGACACGCGGTCGGTGACCTCGTCCTCGTCCTCCGTCACGCCGCCGAGCGCGACGTAGCCGCGCTCGATCTTGAGCTGCTCGGCCTCTTCGTACGAGCAGCCGAACGCCTGCACGATGTCCTTCGTGATCGTGTTGCCGGCCACGGGAATCGAGCGGTTGTAGATCTTCTCGTTTTCGAGGACGATCAGATTCGTCGTCTTCGACCCGATGTCCAGGATGACCGAGCATCCCGAGAGGTTCGGATAGGAGAACTTGAGCGCATTGCAGATCGCGAGCGGCGAGACGTCGACCTTGGCCGGATTCAGACCCGCGGCGCGGACCGCGTCCGTGACCGCGCGCACGCCCTCAAGCTTCGCGGCCACGATCATCGCAGCCTTGTCGCCCTCCGGCGTCATGCCGAGGAACTGGTGGTCGCTGACGATTTCGTCCACCGGGAACGGCACGTTCTGCTCGATCTCGTAGCGGACCAGCTGCTCCAGCTTCTCCGCGTCCCCAAGGGGCGGGAACTTCGCGAAGCGCGGGAAGACCATCTGGCCGCTCAGGGAGACGACGAGCGGAGCCGGGCGGATGCCCTTTTCGCGCATGATCTGGTGGATGACGGAGGGCAGCGTCGCGCCGAGGGCTCCGGGGTCGTTGGCATCGACCGCGGGCAGGTCGCCGCTTCCGTACGCGACGAGCGAGAGGTTGCGCTTCCCGCTCAGCGCATACTCGGCCAGCACCGCCTTCGATGCGCCGATGTTGAGGGTTAAGATTTTAGACATAAGCTTCTGCTCTGATCTGCACTGTTGCGTGTTTCACAATCGCCAACCGTCCGTCCGGCAGGCTACTGGATCGCCTCGTAGTCCGCGTTGTTCACGAGGTAGAACGGAGACTTGGAACGATCGACCAGGCCCTGGCGGAGTTCAATGAGGGCCTCGCCCTTCTTGTCCTTGGCGTTGATGATCTTGTCGTCGTTCCACCACTCGGCCTTCTCCTTGTCCTCCTCGGTGAACTTGCCGGCGACGAAACCCTTCGGCGCGCTGCTGAGGGCGGTCTCGCCCGCGAGGAGCTTGCCCTCGGACGTGACGATTTCGCAGGAGATGACCACGGGCTCGCCGTAGCGCTCGACGAAGGACGGCGGCAGGCAGACGCACGAACGGTGGTCGCCGTCGGGGATGTTCACGTAGCGGGAGACCAGGTTGTAGTACACGTAGGGCGGAAGGCGCGCGGCCGACTTGGACTTGTCCTTCTGCTTCGCCTTCGACGTGTCGCTCAGCACGTGCCAGCTCACCGTGAGGTCCTCGGTCCACTTCTGCGCGGTGCGGTACGTCATCTCGTAGACGCCCCACTGGCGACGGCTCTTCGTGATCGGCTGGCTGCCGCCCTGCGCCTGGAGGTTCGGCGCGACGAGCAGGGACTGCGGCCCGATGTTGGGCATCTGGCTGATCATGACCTTGGCGTCCATCTTCTCCTGCGCGGCCTCGCGGGCGGAAGCCGAGGAGCCGCGCCTCGAGCGCGACTGGGCGACGACGGTCAGCGCGCACGTGAGCGCGCACACAAAGCACACGTTGGTCTTGAAACTCATCTTGGACTCCTTGTCTGGTTAAGTACTTCCACAGTGTATCACATTACCTTCATCTTGGGCAAATCCTGAATGTCCACCATGCCGAGCACCCGGCCGTCCTCCGAACACACGGGGAGGTCGTCGATCCGGCGCTGCTCGAATACGCGCAGCAGATCCGCGGCATAGGCGTCGTCGCGGATGGAAAGCGGCTTCGCGGTCATGAACGCGGACACCGCGCAGCCCAGGATGTCACGCCCTTCGCTGACATGCCGACGGAAGTCGCCGTCCGTGAAGATCCCGGCGAGACGGCCGGTCCCGTCGACGACCACCGCGCTGCCGGCCTGCGCCGCCGTCATCGCGAGCAGCGTGTCGAGCACCGTGGTCTCGGGTCGGACCGAGGCGACGCGGTCGCCCGTGCGCATCACGTCCGTGACCTTCAGCACGAGCGCCCGCCCGATTGCCCCGGCTGGATGGTTGAGCGCGTAGCTCGCCTTGTCGAACTTGCGCGCGTCGATCATCGTCATCGCCAGCGCATCGCCCATGGCCATCGTCGCCGTCGTCGAGTTTGTCGGCGCCATGCCGAACGGACAGGCCTCGGGACCACACGGAATCTCGAGCACGACATCGGAAAGGCGAGCCAGCGTTGACGCCGGATTGCCCGTCAGCGCCACGACCTTGAGCCCGTGCCGGCGGATGGCCGGCACCAGGCGGATCAGCTCCTCGCTCTCGCCCGAGAAGCTCAGCGCGAGGAGGAGGTCGCGCGGCCCCGTCATGCCCAGGTCCCCATGCATCGCCTGCACGGGATTGAGCACGATCGAGCACGTCCCCGTCGAGGCGAGGATCGCGCTCGTCTTCTCCGCGACGTGCAGGCTCTTGCCGACGCCGGTGACGACGACCTTGCCGCCCGACTCGACGCACGCGAGCATGAGCCCGATCGTGCGCGAGAACGAGTCGCCAAGGGAATCGCGGGTCCGCTTCAGTCCTTCGATCTCGACTTCGAAGACCTCGCGCGCCCTCTTGATCTGTTCAGCTGACGTCATGTCCCGCGCCCGGCGTCACTTCGTCGTGGACTGGAGGAGCGTCACGCAGATCGTGCCGACGATGTCCTCCGCGCTGCAGCCGCGGCTGAGGTCGTTCATCGCCTGCGCAAGGCCCTGGAGGTTGGGCCCGATCGCCATGGCGCCGCCAAGGCGCTGCGCGATCTTGTAGCCGATGTTGCCCGCCTGCAGATCCGGGAAGATGAACACGTTCGCGTCGCCCTGGATCTCGCCCTGCGGGTTCTTCTGCTTGCCGACCGCCGGGACGATGGCGGCGTCGAACTGCATCTCGCCGTCCATCTTGATGCCCTTCTCCGCGAAGAGCGGACGCGCCAGCTCGACCGCCTTCTGCACCTTCTCGACCAGGTCGCCCGCGGCGGAGCCCTTCGTGGAGAAGCTCAGGAACGCGACGCGCGGCTCGTTGCCCGTCAGCTCGCGGTATGTCTGCGCCGTGGCGAGGCCGATGTCGACCAGCTGCTCGGCCGTGGGGTTGGGAATCACGGCGCAGTCGCCGAACGCCAGCA
>JAEDMN010000097.1 GCA_016302985.1 Kiritimatiellia bacterium
CACTTTGTCATCCGAAAGAACGATCCAACCGGCCAACTCGATGCGGGCTCCTGCGCTTAGGTTGCGCGCCACAGGACCGTGGGACGAGAAGTTCCTCACTCTGGCGTGAGGACGCTTGGCCAAGTCAATATGAGACAATTTTGTCGCAAACGGTCCGCGTTGTTCTTGCGGCCCGTTCCTTCCTGTGCGATAATGGCCGTGCATTTCAACCGAAAGGATCCAAATGAAGATCATTGAAGGCAATTTGACGGCGAAGGGACTGAAGATCGCGCTCGTGGCGAGCCGCTTCAACTCCTTCCTCGTGGAGCAGCTCGTGAAGGGCGCGGCGGACGTGTTCACGCGCCTGGGCGGCGACGAGGAGCAGCTCGTGCTGGTGCGCGTGCCGGGCGCCTATGAGATTCCCGTGACGGCGAAGAAGCTGGCGGCATCGGGGAAGTTCGACGCGGTGGTGGGCCTGGGCGCGGTCGTGCAGGGCGCGACGGCGCACGCGGGTCTCATCTGCGAGACGACCGCGCGGGCGTTCAACCAGATCTCGCTCGAGACGGGCGTGCCGGTGACGGACGGCGTCGTGAGCGCGGAGAACCTCGAGCAGGCGATCGAGCGCTGCGGCACGAAGCAGGGCAACAAGGGCTTCGCGGCCATGCAGGCGGCGATCGAGCTCGCGAACGTCCTGAAGCAGATCTAAACAAATCACCACGATAGAGTCCACATAGACTGACAAGAAAGAGAGAAAGAAGATGGTCAAGAAAGTTGCGTTCCTCACGGCGGGCGGTCTCGCGCCCTGCCTCAGCTCCTCGATCGGGTTCCTGATCGACGAGTACACGAAGAAGGCGCCGGAGGTCGAGCTCATCGGCTACGTGAACGGCTACATGGGCCTGCTGAAGGGCGAGTCGATCAAGGTGACGCCCGAGGTCCGCAAGCACGCGCTCATCCTCACGAAGCACGGCGGCAGCCCGATCGGCAACAGCCGCGTGAAGCTCACGAACGCGGCGGACTGCTTCAAGCGCGGCCTGGTGGACGTCCCCGGCCTCGCGGAGGAAGTCGCGCAGATCAACGGCCTGAACGCGCAGATCAAGGAACTGGACGAGAAGATCAAGGACCTCGTCAAGTCCCCCGAGTACAAGAAGGACCACTCGAAGGTCGAGGAGCTCCGCGCGAAGAGCCAGGCCCTCGCGGCGCAGCTGAAGCCGATCAAGGCCTCGGCCGCCGACAAGGTCATGAAGGCCGCGGCCGACCAGCTCGTGAAGGACGGCGTCGACGTGCTCCACACGATCGGCGGCGACGACACGAACACGACGGCCGCCGACCTCGCGGCCTATCTCGCCAAGAACAACTACGCGCTCACGGTCGTCGGCCTGCCGAAGACGATCGACAACGACGTCTACCCGATCAAGCAGTCCCTCGGCGCCTACACGGCGGCGGAGGAGGGCGCGAAGTTCTTCGCGAACGTCGTGAAGGAGAACAGCGCGAATCCGCGCGCCCTCATCATCCACGAGGTGATGGGCCGCAACTGCGGCTGGCTCACCGCGTTCACCGCGATCACCTACCACAAGATGCTCGAACGCCGCATCAAGTTCCTGCCGGAGTTCGCCCTCACGCGCGAGCGCCAGGACGTCCACGCCGTGTACGTGCCGGAGGCCAAGATCGACTTCGACGCCGAGGCCGCGCGCCTGAAGGCCGTCATGGACAAGGTCGACTGCGTCAACATCTTCGTCTCCGAGGGCGCCTGCGTGAAGCAGATCATCGAGGAGAAGCGGAAGCGCGGCGAGGACGTCCCGCTGGACGCCTTCGGCCATCCCCGGCTGGACAGCGTCAACGTCGGCGAGTGGTTCAAGACCCAGTTTGCGAAGCGCCTCGGCGCCGAGAAGTCGAGCGTCTTCAAGAGCGGCTACTACGCCCGCGCGGCGGCGCCGAACAAGAAGGACCTCCGCCTCATCCAGGCCTGCGCGGTCAAGGCCGTCGAGTGCGCCCTGGCGGGCGAGGGTGGCGTCGTCGGCAAGGACGAGGAGAAGCACAACGTGCTCCGCGCGTGCGAGTTCGAGCGCATCAAGGGCGGCAAGCCGTTCAACGTGCGCAACAGCCGCTTCCGCAAGCTGCTGGACAGCATCGGACAGTCCCGCCCGCGCAAGACGCGCGTCGTGAAGAAGTAACGTCAACGGCACCTCAACCGGAAGGACAAGACAATGGCAGAAGAGAAGAAGGCGCTTCCGCGCGGCGTTGTCGTCGAATTCGACTTCACGGCTATCGACGGCTCGCAGCTTCTGTTCGACACCGCGAAGAAGCTGCTCGCCCCGCTGGGCGTGGACCTCACGGTCAAGCTCGAGGCGATCCACCTCGCCGGCGGCAACTACCAGGGCGGCCTCACCGAGCTCTTTGCGGCGCTGGACGTGAAGCAGGACAGCGCAAAGGTCGCGCAGGATCTCGCCGAGGCGTTCAAGGCCGCTCTCACCGAGCGCGTGGCCGCGTCGGTCTCGGCCGGCTTCAAGGCGTTCGCCAAGGCGCTGACGGAGAAGGGCGTGAAGGTCGTGGTCGCGACGCGCGCGGACATCGAGCAGCTGCGTCCCGCCCTCGCGGACCTCGACGCGGACCTCGTCGTCCCGTACGCCGAGCCGTCGAACACCTACGGCAACTGCAAGTGGGACGCCTGGCGCCGCGCGTGCAACCAGAACGGCCTTGTCAACATGCTCACGGTGGCGGTGGCGGGTTCTGGCAAGGGCGTCAAGAGCGCCCTGCTGGCCGGCATGAGCGCGCTCTCGGTCGCCCACGACCACGTGGCGTACCAGGACTTCGGCGGCGCGGACGTCGTCGTCGACGCGTTCGACGCGAAGCTCGCGCAGGAAGTCCTGCGGATGCTGCACATGTAGGCCATGCAGCAGAAGGGCATAGACAGGCTCCACGAGATCATGGTCCGTCTCCGCGATCCGGAGACGGGCTGCCCGTGGGACCGCGTCCAGACGCTGGAGACCCTGAAGCCCTGCGTGCTCGAGGAGACGTACGAGCTCCTCGCCGCGATGGGGCGTCCGGAGGACCAGGCGAACCACGTGGAGGAGCTCGGCGACGTGCTCCTCCAGGTGATGTTCCAGTGCGTCATGGCGGAGCAGGAGGGGCGCTTCGGCTTCGACGACGTCGCGAACGCGATTTCGGACAAGCTGGTGCGCCGCCACCCGCACGTCTTCGGCGACGTGGTCGCCAAGGATCCCGCGACGGTCCTGAAGAACTGGGAGCAGATCAAGCAGCAGGAGCACCGGAAGGAGTCCCGGCACAGCGCCCTCGACGGCGTGCCCGAGACGCTGCCCGCGCTCCTGAAGGCGCAGCGCTCGCAGGAGAAGGCCGCGCGCGTGGGCTTTGACTGGAAGGACGCCTCGGGGCCGCTGGCCAAGATCCGCGAGGAGCTGGCCGAGCTCGAGGAGGCCGTGGCCGCGTCGAAGGACACGGCGCTCGACGTGCACGTGAAGGAGGAGCTGGGCGACCTGCTCTTCTCCGTCGCGAACCTCGCACGGCACCTGAAGGCGGACGCCGAGAGCGCGCTCGAGGGCACCACGGCGAAGTTCTCCCGGCGTTTCCGCGCCGTGGAGGCGGCGGCGAAGGCCGCGGGCCGGGACCTCAAGTCCATGACGCTCGCGGAGATGGACGCGCTCTGGGACGAAGCGAAGAAGGCCGAGGCATGAAGGTCGAGGCCATCGAGCCGCATGGCTTCTGTTCGGGCGTGAAGGCCGCGTTGGAAAAGGCCCTTCACGCCCTTGCTTCGTCCACGTCGGACGACGTGTGCTGCCTCCACGAGATCGTGCACAACGAGTCCGTGGTCGCGGACCTGCGGGCGAAGGGCCTGCGCTTCGTCGAACGCCTGGACGAGGTGCCGGCCGGCGGCACGGTGCTCTTCTCCGCCCATGGGGTGCCCCCGCCGGTGCGGCGTGCGGCCGCGGCGCGGGGCTGCCGCGTCGTGGACGCGACCTGCCCGTTCGTCGCGCGCGTCCACCGCCAGGTGCGCGCCTACGCGGAACGCGGCGTGCCGGTCGTGGTGGTCGGCCACGCGGACCACGTCGAGGTGCGCGGCTTCGTGGGCGAGGCCCTCGACGCCGGCGCGCAGGTGGCCGTGCTGACGGACGCGGCGGAGGTTGCGGGGCTTCCGTTCCCCGTGGCAGGTCCGGTCGGCGCGGTCTGCCAGACCACGCTCGCGGCGGACATGGTGGCGTCCGTGCTGGGCGCCCTCGCGGCGCGTTTCCCGCGGCTCGAGACGACGCCGGAGGCCGGCGCCTGCACGGCGACCCGCGACCGCCAGGAGGCGGTGCGCGCCTTCGTCGCGCGCGGAGGCGACGGCGTGCTCGTGCTCGGCAGCGCATCCAGCTCGAACACGCGGCGTCTGGCCGAGACCGCGCGGGCGGCGGGCGCGCGCGCCTGGCGGGCGGCCGACCTGCACGAGCTGGCGGGGCTCGATTTCTCCGGCACGGAGGTGCTGGGGGTGACGTCCGGCGCGTCGACGCCGGAGGCGTTCTTCCACGCCGCGTGCGCGGCGCTCGCCCGACGGGGCGCATGAGGGTTTCGGCATGAAGTTCCTTTCCAGCTACAGCGCCGTCTGCCGTCCCGGGTCGGGATGGGCGGCCTTCTTCGCCAGCATTCTCGTGTGGGGCGTGGGCATGGGCTGCTTCCAGGCGGCCTTCAACAACTTCCTCGTCGAATTCTACTCGATCGGCGGCGTCGACCGCGGCGTGCTGGAGTTCCTGCGCGAGACGCCGGGCGTCTGCCTCGTCGCGATCCTGGCGCTGCTGCACCGCCGCACGGACTGGCAGATCCTCCGCCTGGGCACGCTGGTGTCGATGCTGGCGGCGGGCCTGCTGCTGGTGCCCGTGCCGTGGATGCCGTGCGTCGCCTTCATCACCATCTGGGCGCTGGGCGAGCACCTGGTCATGCCCGTGCGCCAGTCGCTGGCGTTGTCGGTCGCGCGCGAGGGCAAGGGCGGCGAGTCCCTCGGCATCGTCACGGGCGCGATCAACGCGGGCACGGTGGCGGGCAGCCTGATCGTCGCCGCGGTGTTCTACCTGGGCACGCGCGTGATGTCCGCCGGATCCCAGCGCCTCCTCTACGACGTGGTGTGGGGGCTCGTCATCCTGCTGCTTGGCGCAAGCGTGCTGATGGGGCTGAAGGGCCGCGAGCCGGGCGTGCAGGGCCGCGCGCGCCCGTCCTTCTACTTCCGCCGGAAATACGCGAAGTTCTACGCGCTCGAGCTCTTCTACGGCGCGCGCAAGCAGGTGTTCTTCACCTTCGGCCCCTTCGTCCTCATCAAGCTCTACGGCATGGAGACGCAGGACATCGCGCTGCTCTTCGGCCTGAGCGCGTTCCTGACGGCGCTCTGGGGCGGCCGCCTGATCGGCCGGCTCGCGGACCGCTGGGGCTACCGGAACGTGATGGTCTGGGACACGGTGGTGCTCTTCTTCGTCTGCCTGCTCTACGGGTTCGCGAAGGACGTCTTCCCCCCGCGCGTCGCGCTGGCCGTCGTGTGCGTGAACTACATCCTCGACGCGATCCTCTCCAACGCCTCCATCGCGACGAACCTCTATGCGCGCACGCTCTCCGATTCCCAGGAGGAGCTCACCGCGACGCTCTCCTCGGGCATTTCCGTGAACCACGTCATCACCGTCTTCTACGCGGTCTTCGGCGGCTGGGTGTTCGACCGCTTCGGCGCGGGCGCGCTCTTCTCCACCGCGGCCGTCATGGCGCTCGCGAACAGCGCCTTCGCCCTGACGGTGCCGAAGCCGCCGCCTCAACGCTAGCCGCAGTCTCGGGGGCATCCGCCCCAGCCTCCTTCCTTCGGCATGCCGGCATCTGGCATGCCTTCTGCTTATTGTTGGCCACGCATTCCCGAGTCCGGGTCCCGATCCCTTGTTTTCAACGGGGATTTCCGGGTCGCCCGAAAGATCGGCTGCGGTACGACATGTCAAATTCTGACATCCTGCACGTTGCCGGATCAGATTTTGACAGCCGAAAGATGGATTAAGGAGGTGGGAGAATATGAAGAAGCAGAATCGGTTTGGTGGGAAGACGGTTCCGGAGAACGGCGGGCGTTCGACGGGCGCGATCGAATCGGATCGCTCGCTCTCGGATTCGATGTCCAGTCATGCGGGCTGCGCGCGGACCCGGGGTCTGTCGAAGGCCCTCCGCGCCCGTGTCGCCAGCCTCTACGAGGTGGTTTTCAGGACCGTCGCGGCGAACATCCGCGGCAAGTACCGCAACATCCTGAACGGGGCGGATGCGGAGGATATCGCGAGCGAGGCGCTTCTCTATGCCTTGAACGCGCTGGCGGACCAGGACCCGGAGTCCATCACGGAGAAGGGCTGGACCGCCCTGGCCATGTTCAAGGCGCGCTGCCTGGCGAACTCCCTCCACCGCCATCTGGTGTCCGGCCGCGCCGAGGCGCTCTGGCTGGATGCGTCCGACGCGGGCGAGGACAAGGCCGGCCTCGAGGCGTCGTGCGTCGTGCGCGCGTCGGAGGCGGCGTGGCGCGACAAGCGCCTGGACGCCGACCGCGCGGAGCTGGCCGCGCGCGTGTACGCGGACCTCGACGGCCTCTACGCGAAGTGCGGCATCTCCACGCGCGCCGGGAAGATCTTCGCGGCCTACTACCTCCGGAGGGAGCCGCTCGAACACGTGGCGCGCCGCTTCGGCGTCACCGGGAACGTCGTCTACGTGACGGCCGCGCGCGTGCGCGAGAAGCTCGCGGCGTACGGGCCGGACTTCGTCTCGGCGGCCTGACCGCACTTCGCTGAAAATATTTCCGCGTCGCGGTTAAGAAATGCCCGTCGGCTTCGTTCTCTCTATGGGAAAGGAAGAATTATGAAGAAGCAAAAGGGACCGAAGACGGCCGGCGGGTCGGCGAAGAGGCAGAAGTTCGACGAAATCGAGATCGAGCTTGTCATGGACGCCTATGGCGTCGGGCGTGTGCGTGCGCGCGCCATCCTCCGCGAGAAGGCGCGCAGGGCCGAGGTGGCGATCGCGGCGGAGGCGGGGGGACAGGAACGCGGGAGGCGTCCCCGCACGCGCCAGGCCGGTGCGTCGGATCTGGCGCGCGCCGAGGACATCTTCCGCTAAGGCGGAAGGCACGACATAAAATCACGGAAGGGTAGATATGGGAGAGTTCAAGGAAGTTCCGCAGACCTTCAAGGTCAACAAGATGATCGAGTTCTGGGCCAACCTCGTCCAGAACCTGGACGAGGACTGCCACGACAGCGACCTGTTCTTGCCCGCGGCCATCAACATCTCGCGCGACCGCGTCGAGGCGCTGATCCGCGCCGCGTGCACGGAGGAGGAGATCAAGCAGATGGGCGAGGTCCCCATGCGTCGATTCCGTCTCGATCTCGGCGACGGCACCGAGGACATGCTGCAGGCGTTCTGGAACGCGCCGAAGATGCGCCGCAAGTGCAAGGCCGTGCTGCGCGCGGTCCACAAGGAGATCCTCCGCGGCCTCGCCCGGAAGCAGGGCCCCGATGCGCTGGAACAGCGTCTTGCCGAGCTCCAGCGCGTGCTGAAGCTCAGCGACCTCGAGCGCGAAGTGCTCGTGTTCGCCTACATGCTCAGCGAGACGTGCCTCTCCTATCCGCGCCGCGTCGACGTCTCCGAGCGCCCGCTTTTCTTCGCGATGGCGCTCGACCGCGCGTACGGCGAGGTGCTGGGGGCGATGGGCCCGAAGGGACGCCTGCACAGGTTCCACTTGCTGGACAACGACTGGGACTTCAACGCACGTGCCTACGGCGCCTATCTCTGCGGCACGGAGAACGAGGCCTTCGAGCGCCGCTTCTACAAGTGCCGCGAGCAGGCGGAGGTGCTGCCCTGGGACTTCTTCGGCGAGCTCGCGACGGACCATGGCGAGACGTTGACGAAGATGCTGGCCGCGAACCGCACGGCGGCCGCCACGGGCAGGGGCCGCATGAACATCCTCCTCTACGGCGCCCCGGGCACCGGCAAGACCTCCTTCGCCAGGGCCCTGGCGCGCAAGGCCGGCCTGACGCCCTATGAAATCATGCAGGGCGACGAGAACGGGAAGAACATGACGGCGGAGGCGCGCATGGTCGGCATCCAGCTCTGCAACGAGCAGGTGGAGGCCGAGGAATCCGTGATGATCGTCGACGAGGCGGACGAGCTGCTCCGCGGAAACGCCGGCTTCTCCTTCTTCGGCTTCGAGCTGGACGGCAAGTCCACGGAGAAGGGCATCATGAACAGCATTCTCGACGAGCTCAAGGTGCCGGCCATCTGGATCTCCAACGCGGCCCCCGAGCGCATGGACGAGTCGGTCCGCCGCCGTTTCGACTACTCGATCTGCTTTGAGAAGCTGAACACCTGCCAGCGCGAGGCGATCTGGAACAACGGCATCGAGAAGCTCGGCCTGGGCGGTCTCATCCCCGCGGAGACCGTCCCCGCCCTTGCCCAGAAGTATCTCGCGTCCGCCGGCGGAATCACCCTCGTGCTCGAGAACCTGAAGAAGCTGGCACCGGCCGCGGACGAGGTCGAGTCGACGATCGCCCGCCTCATGAAGCAGCATTGCCAGCTGATGCAGACCGCCGCCTGCGGCAAGTTCGTGCCGGCGAAGGACTACTCCCTGAAGGGGCTCAGCATCAAGGGCCCGGTCAAGCTCGACCGCATCGTCACCAGCGTGCGCAACTACATGAAGGACGCAGGGGCCGGGATCGACCGTCCCCGCATGAACCTCCTGCTCTGGGGTCCACCCGGCTCCGGGAAGACCGAGTTCGTCAAGTACCTCGGCGAGCAGACGGGCCAGCGCGTCCTCGTGAAGAAGGGCTCGGACATCCTCGGAATGTTCGTGGGCCAGAGCGAGGCGAATATCCGCAAGGCCTTCCGCGAGGCGGAGGCCGAGCACGCGATCCTCTTCTTCGACGAGATCGACGGCCTGCTGCAGGACCGCGCGAACGCCCATGCCAGCTGGGAGGTCACGCAGGTGAACGAACTGCTCCAGCAGATGGAGGAGTTCGACGGCGTCATGGTCGCGGCGACGAACTTCTTCAAGAACCTCGATCCGGCCGTCCTGCGCCGCTTCACGTTCAAGCTGGAGTTCGACTTCCTCGAGCCGGCGGGCAAGCGCCACTTCTTCGAGCACATGTTCCGCACGACGCTCACCGACGACGAGGCGGACGAGCTGGATGCGATTCCGAACCTCTGCCCGGGCGATTTCCGCACGGTCCGCCAGAGCCTGTACTACCTGGGCGGCGAGGTCACGAATGCGGACCGCCTCGCGGCGCTCCGTGCCGAAAGCGAGGCGAAGCCGAAGACGTTTTCCTCGGCCCCCATGGGCTTCTGATCGAATACAGCAGCAGAAAGGAACATATGACGAAGGACAGACAGACGGAATCTGCGCTCCCCACGCGTTTCGGGGATCGTTTCGAACCCATTTCCACGACGCCCCGCCAGCTGGCGGCCATGGCCACCTGCGACGAGGAGTCGATCCGCACGCTCACCGTCGACGGCGTGGCGTTCAAGCCGTCGACGCGCTTCTTCAAGACGCTCGCGGCCGAGATGGACGTCTCCTATGGCGTGTACGCGCTCTTCACCCCGCAGGAGGTCCTGGCGCGCGCCGCCGAACGCAATCCGAACCTGCGCCTGCGCTTGACGGTCGACACCGACGCCGGCACGGCGCTGGGCGTCACGCCCGACAAGGGGCCGGCGATGCCCATCCGCTTCATCGAGAACGTCCTGCGCGAGGATGGACGGCTGAATGCGCTCACGTACGCGGACGGTCTGCTCAGCGCGATGCTCGACCTGGGCGAAGGGTGGAACGTCAACCGCGACAGCGCCTACAGGATGCACGTGCGCTGCCGCGTCCCGGTCGACGGGGTCGGGATGCCCGACATGAGCCTGTCGACCTGGCGCCAGGTCTGCAGCAACGGCGCGGTTGCCGAGTCGCCGATGTTCCGTTCGAAGATGGAGATCAAGGACAACAGCGGCGAGCACTTCCGCCGCCTGCTCGCGTCCTTCAGCAACCCCCTGGGCGTCGAGCAGCTGGAGCGGCGAATGTGCGCGGCCGCGGAGACGAAGGCGTCCGTCGGCGAACTCGTCCTCCTCGAGGGCCTGATCCGCCGCAGCGTGTCCAACACGCGCAACCAGCTGCTCCTGCGCGAGCGTCTCTACGAGGTCGCGGCGAACCCCTGCGTGCGCTACGGCGTCACCGACCTGTCGAACATCGGTGCGAAGAAGCGCGCCCTGCTGCCCGTCGGCTGCTCCGTCTCGGACCTTCTCAACTTCGCCTCGGAGCTGACCACGCACCACCGCGCGATGCTGAAGCCGTCCGCTCCGCTGGAGACCTTCTTCGGCACGTTGCTGGGCAAGGGCTTCGACCTGGAGGACCTGTATCCGAACGCGACGCGGATGGCGGATTTCTACCTCAAGGACCTCGACTTCTCCCAGGAGGCGGCCTGACATGCCGTACGAGGTCCGGGCCTATCAGCAGGAGGCGATCGGCGCGTGCGTGTCCGCCTTCGCGGACCGCGGGTGCGCCTCCGTCCTCCTGGAGTCGCCGGTCGGATCGGGCAAGACGTACATGGCCCTGGAGACGATCCACCGGCTCCAGGAGCGTCTCGGCCGCCGGCTTCGGGTGAACTGGGTCGCGCCCCGCCACCGTCTGCTTCAGCAGATGATGGCGGCGAACAGGGACCTGCACCAGGACGACATCCGTCCCGTCTCGCTGTTCGAACGCCTGCCGCGCGAGGCCGACCTCGTCGTTCTCGACGAAGCGCACCACGAGGCGACGCGGAGCTGCGTGCTGCTCTACGAGAAGATGAAGGCCGCACGGACCCTGGGGCTCTCGGCGACGCCGCTGCGCACCGACCGCATGAAGCTCTCCTTTCAGATGACGGTGCGCACGGTCTCGATCGCGCGCCTGATCCGCGAGGGATACCTCAGTCCGTTCAATTCGTACCTGATGCCCGGCTATGGCGTGGACTCGGTCGCCGACTTCTATCTCGCCGATCCGGCGCGGTGGGGCAAGAGCCTCGTGTTCTTCTCCACCATCGCCGAATGCCTCGACTTCAAGGAACGCCTCCGTGCGGGGGGCGTGGCCTGCGAGGTGGTGACGGGGGAGAGCGACAAGGACCGCCAGATGGAGCTCTTCGAGAGCGGACGCGTCCCCGTCGTCGCAAATGTCGCGATGCTGACGGAGGGCTTCGACCAGCCGGACGTGAAGAGCGTCTTCGTGCGCAACGCGAGCCGCCTCCCCACCATCCAGATGTGCGGGCGAGGGCTCCGCCTCTGCCCGGGGAAGGACGCCTGCAACATCGTCCAGAGCGCCGACACCTCCTTCCTGTTCGAACGCGTCGCGGCGCCGTGGAACGCCTTCCGCTGGCACGGGGGCCGCTGGCTCGCCCTGAAGGACAGGACGGAGGAGATCGCGGCCACGCTGCGCGAGACCCTGCGGCGGATCGAGCAGCGCCACAGGCGCGACCGCAAGGAACGGAAGTCGGACTACGCGCGCGCGGAAAGCGAGTCGGGC
>JAEDMN010000347.1 GCA_016302985.1 Kiritimatiellia bacterium
CAATATCAAAAAAGAAGGAATTAGTCTACTCTAAGATAGGCGTGCGGAAGCACGAAGACGCCCCCGGCCGGAGGGCCGGAGGCGTCTCGGGTCGGATGGGGTCCGACTTACTTGGACGCGAGGTACGCGTTGATGCCCGCGGCCGCGCGGCGGCCCTCGCCCATGGCGAGGATGACCGTCGCGGCGCCGAGCACGATGTCGCCGCCGGCGAACACGCCGGGAATGGACGTCATGTTCGTCTCGGGGTTGACGACGATGTTGCCGCGCTTGTTGACCTCGAGGCCGTCCGTCGTCGCCGGGATGAGCGGGTTGGACGCGTTGCCGACCGCGACGACCACGGTGTCGGCGTCGAGCACGAACTCGCTGCCGGCGACCGCGACCGGGCTGCGGCGGCCGGAGGCGTCCGGTTCGCCGAGCTCGTACTTGAGGCACTCGACGCCCTTGACGTTGCCGTTCTCGTCGCCGAGGATCTGCTTGGCGTTCTCGAGCATGTGGAACTCGACGCCCTCCTGCTTCGCGTGGTGGACTTCCTCCTTACGCGCCGGCATCTCCTCGAGGGAGCGGCGGTAGATGAGGTAGACCTTCTCCGCGCCGAGGCGGAGCGCCATGCGGGAGGCGTCCATCGCGACGTTGCCGCCGCCGAGGACCGCGACCTTCCTGCCGTGCCAGAACGGCGTGTCGGCCTCGCCCTCGAGGTACGCCTTCATGAGGTTGGCGCGCGTGAGGTACTCGTTGGCGGAGAAGACGCCGTTGAGGTTCTCGCCCGGAATGCCCATGAACTTCGGCAGGCCGGCGCCCGTGCCCACGAACACGGCGTCGAAGCCGTCCTTCGCGATCAGGTCCGCGACCTTGCGCGTGCGGCCGACGCAGTAGTTCGTCTCGATCTTGACGCCGATCTTCTGCAGGCCCTCGACTTCGTGCTGCACGATGGCCTTCGGGAGACGGAACTCCGGAATGCCGTACACGAGCACGCCGCCGCACTTGTGGAACGCCTCGAACATCGTCACGTCGTGGCCGGCCTTGGCGCAGTCGGCGGCGGCGGTGATGGACGCGGGGCCGGAGCCGATCACGGCGACCTTCTTGCCCGTCTTGGGCGCGCAGGTCACGGGCTCCTCGGAGTTGTTCTCGCGGGCGAGGTCGGCGCAGAAGCGCTCGACGCGGCCGATCGCGACGGACTTGTCGACGTCCTTGAGCAGCTTGCCCATCGTGCAGAACTTCTGGCACTGCTTCTCCTGCGGGCAGACGCGGCCGCAGACGGCCGGCAGCAGGGACGTGCTCTTGATGATCTTGAGCGCGCCGGCGAAATCGCCCTCCGCGGCCTTCGCGAGGAAGCCCGGGATGTTGATCGCGACCGGGCAGCCCTGCATGCACGGCTTCGTCGGGCACTGCATGCAGCGGCTGGCTTCGCACTTCGCCATCTCGGCCGTGTAGCCGAGGGCGACTTCCTTCATGTTGTGGGCGCGCTCGACCGCGTCCTGCTCGGGCATCGCCTGGGGCGGGATCGCCATTCTTTCTTTCGGCGTCATTGCTTAGATTCCCTTGGTAAGATTGCAGACGTGCTCGCGGGCCTTCGCCTCGAGCGGCTTGAACGCGCCCATGCGCTTGAGCATGAGGTCCCAGTCGACCTGGTGGGCGTCGAACTCCGGACCGTCGACGCAGGCGAACTTCGTCTCGCCGCCGACCGCGACGCGGCAGCCGCCGCACATGCCCGTGCCGTCGATCATGATCGTGTTGAGCGACACGACCGTCTTGACGTTGTAGGGCTTCGTGGTGAGCGCGCAGAACTTCATCATGATCGGCGGCCCGATCGCGATGACCTCGTCGACCGCGCCCGCCTCGCAGAGCTCCTTCAGGGGCTCCGTGACCAGGCCCTTGCGGCCCGAGCTGCCGTCGTCGGTCATGAGAATCAGCTTGTCGCCGGCGATCTTGCGCATCTCTTCCTCCATGACGAAGAGATCCTTGTTGCGCGCGCCCATGATGATCGTCACCTCGTTGCCGAGGGCCTTGAGGGCCTGGGCGATCGGGTGCATCGGCGCCACGCCGATGCCGCCACCGACGCACACGACGCGGCCGGGCTTCGTGCCGTTCGCGCCGCGGAGGTCCGTGGGACGGCCCAGCGGGCCGAGCAGGGCGGCGAGCTTGTCGCCCGCGTTCATCTTCGCGAGCTTCAGGGTGGTGGCGCCCACGGTCTGGAAGATGATCGTGATGGTGCCCTTCTCCTTGTCGGCGTCCGCGATCGTGAGCGGGATGCGCTCGCCGAGCTTCTCGTCGATCATGAGGATGATGAACTGGCCGGGCTTACGCTCGTTGGCGATGAGCGGGGCCTCAAGTTCCATCTGGAATACGTTGTCAGAAAGCTGACGCTTCGAGATAATGGTGTTCATGTGTGCAAATTATACCAAACCCACGGGAAGTTAGTCTTGCCTAAAATGAGCC
>JAEDMN010000348.1 GCA_016302985.1 Kiritimatiellia bacterium
TCCGAAGCGAAATCCGAAGTCGCACGGGCCGGGAAACGAAAGGAACCCCGCGGCGGGGCCGCGGGGTTCCTCGTGCCGTCTGGAGAGACGGTTAGTCGGCGAGCGTGACCGCCGGGGCGAGGGCCTCGAAATCGAGGGCCGACGCGACGTAGCCGCTCTTCGCCTTCGCGAGCTCGGCGCGGGCCGTCGGGTACTTCGTGGCCAGCCAGTACGTGAGGGCCGGCTTGTACTCGGCGAACTTCGCGGCCTTGCGCACGAAGAGCGCGCCGACGACCACCGCGATGGCGGCGTCGACGAGCTGGCGGGCGTGCAGGTCGTGGTAGGTCTTGCCTTCCGGATGGTCCTTGACGTAGGCAATCGCCTCGTCGAGCTCGGCGTTGAGCTTCTCGATCTCCGCCTTCTCGGCGGCGAACGGGGCGACGTCGACGCCCTCGAGGACATCGGCGACGACGTCCTTCACGAGGCCGCCCGTCACGCCCGCGATCGCGGCGACGACCTGGAGCTGCGACGTGCCCTCGTAGATCGTCGTGATGCGCGCGTCGCGCAGGTAGCGCTCGACCGGGTAGTCCTTCATGTAGCCGGAGCCGCCGAGCACGGAGACCGCGCCGTTCGAGGTGCGCATGGACATCTCGGACGCGTAGTACTTCGCCATCGGGGTGAGCATCTTGTTGAAGCCGGCGTACTTCTTCATGCGGCCGCGCACGGTGGCCGCCTCGGGCGTGCCCTTGAGCGCCTCGAACTTCTTCGTGAGGCCGTTCTCGAGGTCGACGGACTTGGAACCGTAGTAGGCCAGCAGGCGGGCGGCCTGCAGGTCGACGTTCATGTCCACCATGAGCTCGCGGAGCGCGGGGAAGGTGTCGATCGTGACGCCGAACTGCTTGCGGCTCGCGGCGTAGTCGCGGGCGGCGCGGTAGCTGGCCTCGCCAATGCCCGTGCCCTGCGCGGAGATGCCGACGCGCGCGCCGTTCATGAGGGCCATGACGTACGTGATCAGGCCGCGCTTGCGCTGGCCGATCAGCTTCGCGGGGGCCTCCGTGAAGACCATCTCGCAGGTCGGGGAGCCGTTGATGCCGAGCTTGTGCTCGAGACGGCGGACCTTCACCTGCGGGCACTTCTCGACGAGCAGGCAGGAGAGGCCGGCGCCGTTCGTCGTGCCGGGCTCGGTGCGGCAGAGCACGAGGAGCACGTCGCCGCAGCCGTTCGTGATGAAGCGCTTCACGCCGTTCACGAACCAGTTGCCGTTCTCGTCCTGATGGGCCGTCGTCTTGACGCTCTGGAGGTCGGAGCCGGCGTCCGGCTCGGTGAGGACCATCGCGCCCGTGAACGTGCCGTCGCAGAGGCGGGGGATGTACTCCTTCTTGATGTCCTCGCTCGCGAACGAGTTGATCGTCTCGGCGATGCCCTGCAGACCGAAGATGTTCATCAGGGCCGCGTCGGCGCGGGACACGATGTCGTTGCACGCCGTGAGGATCGTGCACGGCATGTTGAGGCCGCCGAGGTAGTAGGGGATCGTGCAGCCCGCGAGGCGGGAGCGGCCGAGCAGTTCGACGGCCAGCTTGATGCCGGGCGTGTACGTGACGGAGCCGTCCGCGTTGAGGATGTTGCCGACGCGGTCGGTCTCCTCGGCGGTGGGCGCGATGCGGTTGCCGATGATGTCGCCGCAGACCTCGAGCGCGCGCTTGTAGTTGTCGATCGCGTCCTCGGCGGACGTCGGCGCGAAGTCGTACTCCTTCGCGAACTTGAAGTCCTGCTCCAGAAGCGTCGCGACCTCGCTCAGGTCGAGCGCGTCGATCGTCTTTTCGATGTCGGGATTGTCTTTGTAGAAGTTCGACATGGGAATCTCTCCTTACTGGCCGCGGGCCTTGACGGCCTTGATCATCTTCGGGATCACGACGTTGAGGTCGCCGACGATGCCGTAGTGGGCGATCTTGAAGATCGGCGCGTCCTTGTCGGTGTTGATGGCGATGATCTTCGCCGAGTCCTGCATGCCCGCGAGGTGCTGGACCGCGCCGGAGATGCCGCAGCTGATGAAGAGCGCCGGGCGGACCGTCACGCCGGTCTGGCCGATCTGGCGCTCGTGCTCGCAGTAGCCCAGGTCGACCGCCGCGCGGCTGCCGCCAACGGCGCCGCCAAGCGCGTCCGCGAGGTCGTGCAGGAGCTGGAAGTTCTCCTTCGAACCGACGCCCGCGCCGCCGGCCACGATGATGCGGGCGGCCTTGAGGTTGATCGAGGAGTGCTTGCGGATGATCTCGACGACTTCGACCGGGATGTCCACGCCGGCGAGGCGCGCGTCGTGGCGGACGATCTCGCCCGTGCGGCCCGGCTGGGGGTCGAGGGGCTTCATCACGCCTTCGCGGACCGTGGCCATCTGCGGCCAGTTGCGCGGGTTGACGATCGTCGCGATGATGTTGCCGCCGAA
>JAEDMN010000098.1 GCA_016302985.1 Kiritimatiellia bacterium
TGCCATGTGTCATTTGCGGTGATTCCTGTATGATTCTCCCCGACGCGCAGCCTCATTGCGGGATGTCTGTGATCCGACGCGGAGTTCTGGATGTGGTATACTAGCTCCCCTTGAAGGAAGGGCATGACATGAAGAAGGTTTTCATCGATGGTTCGGCCGGCACGACCGGCCTCCGCATCCGCGAACGTCTCGCCGCGCGCACCGACCTGGAGGTCGTGACGCTCTCCGAGGAACTGCGCAAGGACGTTTCCGCGCGCCGCGACGCGCTGAACGCCGCGGACGTGGCGTTTCTCTGCCTGCCCGACGCCGCGGCCGTCGAGGCGGTCGCGCTCGTCGAGAACCCGAAGACCGTCGTCATCGACACGTCGACGGCGCACCGCACGGCGGAAGGCTGGGAATACGGCTTCCCCGAACTCGAGGGCCGTCGCGCGCGCCTCGCCGCCGCGACGCGCATCGCGAACCCGGGCTGCCACGCGAGCGGCTTCATCGCCCTGGTCGAACCGCTTGTGCGCAAGGGCGTCCTCAAGGCCGACGCCGAGCTGTGCGCGACGTCGCTGACGGGCTACTCGGGCGGCGGCAAGAAGATGATCGCCGACTACGAGACGGCGCAGACGCCGCTCCACCTGGGCGGACGCCAGTACGCCCTCGGCCAGAAGCACAAGCACCTGCCCGAGATGCTGAAGGTCTGCGGCCTCGCGGCCGCGCCGGCCTTCCTGCCGATCGTCGTGCCGCACTACAGCGGCATGGAGGTTTCCATCCCGCTGTTCCGGTCCCAGCTGGCGGACGCGTCCGTCACGGCCGACGACCTGAAGAGGCTCTACGCATCCTACTACACACAGGGGCTCGTCCGCTTCGCCGAGGCGCCGGACGAGGGCGGATTCCTCTCGTCCGCGGCGCTCTCCGGCAAGGACGTGCTCGAGGTCTCCGTCTACGGCAACGAGGACCGCATCCTGCTCGTCTCGCGCTTCGACAATCTCGGCAAGGGCGCGTCCGGCGCGGCGATCCAGAACATGAACCTCGTCCTCGGCGTCGACGAGGCGACGGGGCTCTGCGTCATGTAACCATTCCTCCCCTGTCCGCGTAGACAGGACGTCGGTTCGCCCCGCGCACGCCATTCGGCCGTCGACCGACGATCCCGCGCCGCCCCTGGAGGCCGGCGACTTCGTCCGGGTCTGACCTTCATCGCCGGGCCGCCTCCGGGGCCTGCGTTGCATTTGCAACGGGTGAAGTGTCGGGACCGATGGTATAATACCTTCAGATCATCATCGTCTGGTGACGGAAGGAGGGCTCCATGGTCGATACGATTCCGGTCTTCTCGAGGCTCTTCCGCGGCATTGACCGCGCGGACGGCATCGCGCTCATGAACGAAATGGGCGCGCTGGTGCGCAAGTTCCCCGCCGGCGGCATCGTGCTGCGCGAAGGTTCTCCCAAGCTCAACATCGGCGTGCTGCTCGACGGCTGCCTCGAGATGTACGAGACGGATGTCGAAGGACACCGCTCGGTGGTCGGCCTGGTGCATCCGCCGGAGTCCTTTGCGCAGGTCTTCGCCTTCGCGGCGGTCGAGCGCCATCCGGCGACGGTCGTCGCGGTCCGGGAGTCGCGGATTCTCGTCATCCCCATCGACCGCGTGCTGCCGCAGCCCGGTTCGGCGCTGTCGATGGTGCGGCGGCGGTTCATCCGCAACATGCTCGCCGACATCTGCGAGACGGCGTGGCAGCTGCGGTTCCGCGCGTTCATCCTCTCGCGCCGCTCGACGACGGAACGGCTCATGGCCTATCTGCGCGAGAAGATGCGCGCGGAGGGGTCGAACGACTTCACGATCCCCCTCGACCGGCAGGGACTCGCGGACTACCTCTGCGTCGACCGCAGCGCACTCTCGTCCGTCCTCGGACGGTTGGCCGAGAAAGGCGTCCTGGACTACCACAAGAACCACTTCGTCCTCCACGGCCCCGTCGGCGAGCTCGAATGACGGTTGCGCTTCCCCTCCCGCGGCCAGTCTGCCGTTTCCCGACACCGCCCTTCCGTCACTCTGAAATTTGATACACTGTGGGGTCGAGGCGAGAGCGATGCAGACAACTCATTCCGTTCCCGTCCGATGCACGGTAGGGACGGCGCTCCGCGCGGTCCGCGGTCCTGCCGGGGAAATTCGGTCATCTTGAAAGGACGACAAGAAATGAAGAAGCTGATGATGGTGGCGGCCGCGTGCGCGGCGGTGTGCGGGGCGTTCGCGGCGGAGCCGCACGTGGACGAGGTCGTGGCGACGGTGCTCGCCAACGTGGCGAAGCTGAAGGCGGCGCAGCCGGACGCGGTGCCGATGGCGTTCTGGGATTTCGACGGCACGGTCATCAAGGGCGACATCTCCGAGGGCATGTACGAGAACGAGCCGGCCCGCACGGGGAAGCAGCTCTACAAGGGCCTCGTCGAGGAGACGATCCTCGCGGGACTGTCGACCACCTACAGGGGCGAGGCCGGCTGGAAGCAGTACAGCGAAGTGGACTACCCGCGCATGAACCAGATCGGCCGCTGGCTCGCCTGGCCGTACAACGGGCAGATCTACGCCGGCACGAAGGCGTGCGACCTGGACGCCTTCTGCACGCAGAAGGTGAAGGACGTCTACAGCAAGTGGTACTTCTCCTCCTCCGTCGCGATCTGGAAGAAGCTCGAGGCCGCGGGCGTCGAGAACTACGTCATCAGCGCAAGCCCCGAGATCTTCGTGCGCAACACGGCCGAGTCCCTTGGCGTGACGCGCGACCGCACGCATGCGATCCGCATCGAGATCGACGGCGGCCGCATGACGACGCGGATCGTCTACCCCGTGCCGTACGGCGAGGGCAAGGTCGAGAACATCCGCCGTCTCATCCTGGGGCGTCCGAACGGCGTCGCCGTCGCGGGTTTCGGCAACAGCTACTCCACGGACGGCTACTTCCTGCGCTACATCGTGACGCAGCACCTGCCCGGCGGGGCGAAGGGCTTCGCGATGATGATCAACGGCGGGAAGGAGAAACCCGGCTTCGAGGGCCTCTTCAAGCTCGTCCGGCAGGACGAGACCGTCGCCGAGGAAGCGGCGAAGGCGAAGTAGCCCCGTGCGTCTCGTCCTCGCCGTCGTTCTCGCATCGGTCCGGCGACGGCGATCGTCAGGGTGCAGGAGGTCTGGGAATCAGGGCTTCCGCTGCACCTTCTGCCAGGCCAGGGGCGAGAGGCCGGTGTCGCGCTTGAACTGGCGGCGGAAGAGCGTCTCGCTGCGCCAGCCGCAGCGGGATGCGACCGCGCCGCACGCCGTCCGGCCGTTTGCGAGGAGGGCCTTGGCGGCGTCGAGCCGGACGCGGAGGATCTCCTCGTCGAAGGTGCGGCCCGTCGCCGTCTTGAAGCGGATCTCCGCGGGCCTGCGCGAACCGGGGAAGCGCGCGGCGACGTCGCGGGCGGAGATGCCGGCCGCGAAATGCGTGCGGATGAACTCGAGCGCGTCGGCGACGGCCCCGTCCGGCCTGGTGAGACGCCGCGTGGACTGCCGTCGGACGACGCCGACGGGCTGGACGGTGAAGGCGCCGTCCGTGCGCGTACCGTCCCCGAGGGCGGCCGCGAGGATCTCGGCGGCGAGTTCGCCCGTGCGTTCGTAGTCCAGATGGATGCTGGAGAGCGTGGGGACGGTCGACTCGCAGAGCGTTTCATCGTCGTTGACGCCGAGCACGGAGACGTCCTGCGGCACGTCGAGCCCGGCCATGTGGCAGGCCTCGAGCACGTGGACGGCGAGTTCGTCCAGCACGGCGAGGACACCGCAGGGCCGGGGCAGCCCGGCAAGCCAGTCCGCCAGGCGGTGACGGAAGCCCAGCTCGTCCTCGCGGTCCGCCGGAGCCGTCGGGAAGGCGTGTACGCGGGCGTTCCGTGCGGCGGCCTCGCGCTTCAGGGCCTCCCGCTTGTTGTCGCTCCAGTACGCGGGTTCGTACCAGCCGACGAAGCCGTAGTCCCTGAGCCCATCGGAATCGAACGTCTCGGCCGCGAGCCGGGCCACCGCCGGCGAGTCGTTCGTGACGCAGGCGGCACGCCCCTTGGTCCGGGCCGGGTCGTGGCAGAGGTAGACGACGGGCGTGTCGCCGAACGCGTCGGGGGCGAGTTCGGCGTGCGGACCGCTGCATTCGGCCACGCAGCCGGCGGCTCCGGCCGCGCGGATGCGGGCCGCGACGTCGAAGGGCCGCGTCGTCTTCTCGGCGGCGACCACGCGCCAGCCCGCCTTGCGGGCATGCGCCGCGACGCCGGCGAGCTTCCGGCGGGCGATCACGGGCTGCCCCGTCTGGAAAAAGACAATCGTCTCCATGGGCGCATTCTACCATGCTCCCTTCGAACCGTGCAACGCAAAAGTGCCGATTTATTCTCGTGACGAGTGCCGTGCCCATGGTTGATTCCGTGATAGAATCTAGGAACGAGATGATATCGTGGTGTCCAGGGAAAGGGGGCTGTCGATGAAGCGGACGGGGTTGGTGCGTCCGACCGGGATGTTCCTGGCCGGGGTGGTCCTTGCATGCGGCGCGTGGAACCTGCACGCGGCCGAGCTGCCGAACGGCGCCGTGCCGATCGAATACGTGCAGGGCGACGGCCGGTCCTCCTACATGAACACGGGATGGATCGTCAATCCGCAGACGGACGTCATCCAGCTCGAGTTCGCCGTGACGGACGTGCAGGCGAATGAGACGATCTGGTGCGCCCGCGGCACGAACTGGCACGAGAAGTCGTTCTCCCTCTTCTGGATGGGGGGCGACGGCGGTAATCTCCGCTACGACTACAACGCCGGCTCGGTGCGCGTCTCCTCGGAGAAGCGGATGCTGCCGGGGGTGAAGTACACGCTGACCGCGACCGGGGTCACGGGGTCGCTCGCGCTGGACAACGGGACGCGCTACGACATGCCGGTCAGCGCGTCGTTCACGGCGGCGGGCTCGGACGGCGGTTCGCCGCTCCATCTCTTCTGCTCCTATCTGAGCAACGACATGGGGAACCGCTCGTACTTCGGCAGCCACCGCGTCTATTCGCTGAAGTACTGGCGGTCGGGCGAGCTGATCCACGACTGCATCCCGTTCCGCAGTGCGACGGGGAACGACGTGGGCCTCTACGACCGCATCGAGGAGAAGGGCGTGACCCGCAGCGGCGCGTTCCTGGCCGGACCCGACTGCGCGGGCGATCTCTCCGTCCGCCTGCCAGACCAGGAGGTTCCCGGCGCGTGCGACGACTTCCATCCCCGCCTGGAGGTCCGCAACGCCGCCGGCCGCCTGCTCACGCCCGGCGCGGACTACACGGTGGACTATCAGCCGGGGCCGACGGAGGGGCTGGCCCGTGCGCACGTGACCTGTCTGCCCGGCTCGGGCGCGTCCGGCGTGACGAACATTTCCTACGCCGTCCGCCGTCCCGTGCCCGCGGCGTACGAGCGGCTCGCGTACATCCAGGGCGACGGCGCGAGCTGGCTGCTGACGGACTACCTGCCGAATCCTCGCACGGACGTCCTGTCGCTGGACTTCAGCCTGCCGAAGGTCGAGACCACGGCGTTCCTCTGCGCCCGCGACAACGGCAGCGGCCGCACCTGGTCGTTCTGCACGATCGGCAGCCAGTACCGCTTCGACTACTGGACGGCCGGAGGCCAGGTCACGCCGTCCAGCCGCATCCTCGTCGACGCGCCGTACACCGTGACGCTCTCCAACAATGCGTGCACCGTGAGCTGCGGACACAAGGCGGTGGCCACGGACCGGGCGGACTTCACCGGCACGGTCAATCCGCTCATGTTCTACGCATTCTACGTGAGCGGTCCGAACAGCGGGCAGCGCAACACGGTGTCGAAGTACAAGACGTACGTCTGCCGCGCCTGGCGTTCCGGCGTGCTGATCCACGAGTGGGTGCCGGTGCGCCGCGTCGCGGACGGCGTGGCGACGCTCTACGACACGGTGGCGGGCGCGGCCCTCGCGCCGCAGGGCACGGGCGCGTTCCTCGCGGGGCCCGTCCTGCCGGCCACGGAGGAGGGCGTGACGGTGGCGGACGTCCCCGGCCAGCTGCTGACGGGCGCGGCCTGCACGCCGGCGCTCGACGTGCGCGTCGCCGGCGGCGGTCCCGCGCTCGCGGAAGGCGTGGACTACACGGTCGCCTACGCGGACAACGACGAGCCCGGCACGGCGGTCGCGACGGTGACGGGCGCCGGCGCCCATGCGGGACGCTTCTCCCTCGCCGTGCCGTTCACGGTCCGGCGTCCGCTGCCCGCCGGCTACGAGCGCCTCGCGTACATCCAGGGCGACGGGAAGACGCGCCTGCTCACGGACTGGACGGTCCGTCCCCGCGAGGACCGCCTCGACGCGGAGGTCGAGCTCACCCGGGCGAACGTCAACGCGGGCATCTGGTGCGCGCGCGGAAAGAGCACGTCGGAGAACACCTTCACGCTGTTCCAGCTCGCCGCGGGCACGTTCCGCTGGGATTTCGGAAAAGACGGTTCGGGCCCGAGGACCTTCGCGCAGGGGGCCGGCATCCACGTCGGCGTCCGCTACGCGCTGCGCGCGGGAAACGGCGACCTGGAGTTCGGGGACCGCGTGCGCGCCGGATTCGCGCGGAACAGGTCCATGGCGGAGACAGGTGGTCCGCTGATGCTCTTCGCGAGCTACTACAACGGCACGGAGAACAACGTCGACTTCTATTCGACGCACCGCCTGTACGGCCTGTCCGTGCGGCGCAACGGCGCGCTCGCGCGCGACTGGGTGCCGGTGAAGGACGCCTCCGGCGCGGCGACGCTCTACGACGTGGTGACGGGCACGCGTCTCGCGCCGCTCGGCGCGGGCGCGTTCATCGCCGGGCCGAAGCATGCGGACTTCGACCTGTACGTGCGCGACCAGGCGTGGAACGGCGCGAAGCCGGTGCGTCCGCAGGTCGCCGCGACGAACCGCGTGACGGGCGCGGGCCTGGTCTCCGGCGCCGACTTCCGGCCGACGGTTGCGGCCGATGCCGCCGCGGGCTTCGGCGTCGTGACGGCGACGGGCGCCGAGGGGTCCGTCTACGCGGGCCAGTTCGCGAACGCCGCGTTCGAGGTCCACGCCGCGCTGCCCGAGGGCTACCGGCGTCTGCGCTGGGTGCAGGGCGACGGCCACGCCGCGTACCTGCCGACGGACGTCGTCCTGAAGCCCGCGTCCGACAAGCTCGTCTGCACGTTCGAGGTTCCGGACCAGAACATGTCCGGCATCTTCTGCGCGCGTGGCACGCACGGCTTCGACCGCAGCTGGAGCTTCTGCGTCATCGCCAGCGACGTCCCGCATTTCCGCTTCGACTACGCGAGCTCGAACATGAACATGCTGGGGTGGGGGCCCGTGGTGACGGACCATCGCTACGTGGCGACGCTGTCCGGGCGGTCCTGCACCCTCAGCAGCGGCGAGACGAACACGGTCAAGGGGAACGACGTGGTGGCGGAGACCGGCGGGCCGCTTGCGCTGCTCTGCTACTACACGATGCAGAACGGCGTCATGACCCCGGGCACGTATTCGCGGGCGAAGATTCACGGTTTCCGGCTGACGCGGTCCGGCGCGCTGCTGCACGACTGGGTGCCGGTGCTCACGCCGGCCGGCGTGGCGACGCTGTACGACCTGGTGGACGGAACGGCGCTGACGCCCCAGGGCGAGCTGATCGCCGGACCCGCCGTCGAGTACGATCCGCCGCCGCCGCCCGGGATGCTGATTCTCGTGCGGTAGGGCGTTCCGTAGATGTTCATGTAAACTGAATGGCGGAGGGTGTCTGACACCTCCTGCCAAATTCGAGATGAAGATTCAAGGAGAAGACAGATGAAGAGAAGGGACTTCCTGCAATTGGCCGCGGGCACTGCGGCGTTCAACATCGGCGGACTCGCCTTCGGACAGAGCCGCCCGAGGCAGCTCGCCGCGGGGCGGAAGATTCGCCTCGCCCTCATCGGCTGCGGCGGACGTCTGCGGAGCGTGCTCGTGACGAAGTGCCTCGGCGAGGAGATCGTCGCGCTCGTCGATCCGGACGCGCCGCAGCTGCGCTTCACCCGGGAGCGCATCGCGCAGCTCGCCCCGTCCTACGACCTCTCGCAGACGCGGGACTTCGCCGACTACCGCGAGTTCCTGGACAGGATGGGCGGCGAGGTCGACGCGGCGATCATCGCGTCCAACCAGCAGTCGCACGCGCCGATCGCGATCGCGTGCATGAAGCGCGGCATCCACGTCTACGTCGAGAAGCCGATCTGCTATTCCGAGGAGGAGGCGGACCTCCTGGCCGCGGCGCAGCGGAGGTACGGCGTCGTCACGCAGGCCGGCCACCACGGGCATTCGGGTCCGTTCCAGCCGCTCGTCGCCGAGTACGTGCAGAGCGGCGCGCTGGGGCAGGTCCGCGAGGTGTGGAGCTGGAGCGACCGCTTCAACGCGCAGCGGAAGCTGAGTCCGGTGATCGCGCCGCCGCCGGGCATGAACTGGGACCTGTGGGTGGGCCCCGCGGAGATGCGGCCCTACCGTCGCAGCTACCTCGGCCAGCGCTGGTACGACATCCGCGGCTTCGGCAACGGATCCCTCGGCAACATGGGCAACCACGTGCTCGACGCCCCGTTCTGGGCGCTCGACCTGATGAAGACGCCGCCGACTTCCGTCACCATGGAGGACATGAGCTACGTGTGTCCCGAATCCTGGCCGACGCGCGAGACGCTCACGTACGAGTTCCCGGCGCGTCCCGGCATGGATCCCGTGAAGATCCACTGGATGGACGGCATCAAGGACGACGTGCCGATCGACGAGGACGTGCAGTACCACTACGCGAAGCGCGAGTGGATGAACTTCCCCTCGGTCGTCCTCGACTACGAGAAGAAGTACAACATGAATCTCGGCAACATCGGCACGCTCTTCCTCGGCGAGAAGGGCGCGCTGTGGGCCGGCCAGTTCGGCAACGCGTACCAGTTCGTGCCGCTTTCCCTCAAGAAGCAGCTGCCCGCGCCGCCGCGGAAGTTCCGCCGCCTCGCGAAGGGCAGGAGCCATGTGCACGAGTTCTTCGACGCGATCCGCGAGAACCGCCGCGCGAACGCGGACTTCGTCGACTACGGCGTGCCGCTCGTGAAGACGGTGCTGCTCGGCAACGTCGCCGCGCTCGCGGCGAGGGACGGCAAGCCGCGCGTGGAGTGGGACGGCACGCGCGTCACGAACAACGACGCCGCGAACGCCTACTGCCGCACGACCTACCGCAAGGGCTGGGAGATCGAGGTCTAGGTTGAAGGGCGAAGGTGCGGTCGGGACGGCGCTCCGCGCGGTCCGCGTAATTGAATGGTGAAAGGATGACGATTAGATGAGTCTGAAGATGCTGAAGTTCGCCTGCGCCGTGGCGCTGTGTGCGTCCGTGTACGGTGAGGAAGCGGCGAAGCCGGAGGTCGTGGAGGAGTCGGACGAACCGCTCCTCGCGCGCTACGTGGATCTGGATACGGAACTGACGTTCTATTCCGCGTACATCTGGCGCGGCCAGATCATGTTCGACACGGGCGTGTGGCAGCCCGCCCAGAACGTCTGGATCAAGTTCGGCGAGAACGCCGAATACGGCAGGATCAAGCTGCGCGCGTGGGCGAACTTCGCGTTCAACGGCTACAAGAAGCCGCACCGCTTCGGCGGCATGAGCATCGTGGACGAGACGGTGAGCTACAACTACACCGCGTTCGACTGTCTGGACTTCGAGACGGGCGTGATCATGTACCAGTTCCCGAACCGCCATTCCTCCGGCATGCGCGAGACGGACGAGATCCTGGCGGGCGTCCGCTGGCGCAACAAGTTCCTCACGCCGCGCGTCTACGTGTGGTGGGACTTCGATTCGAACGGGCACAACCCCGAGAACATGCTCTACTTCGACTTCGACTTCTCGCACGCCTTCAAGCTGACGGACGAGCTGTCGCTCACGCTCGGCTCCGGCTTCGGCGTCGGCAACGGCGCCTACAACGGCCACTACTCGAAGGGCGACGTGGACGGTGTCGCGTTCAACAACTTCCATACGGACGCCGCGCTGTACTACAAGCTGACGGATTGGCTCAAGGTCGGCGGTTCGCTCAGCTACTACTACAGCCTGGACCGCCACGTGCGCCATAGCCGCTACGACCTGCATGAGGCCTACAACGCCGGCATCCTGCGCGGCGGCATCCATTTCGTCGCGAACTGGTAGGGCGTAGAAGGTTGAACGTAGAACGTGGAAGTAGGAGTGGGACCCAGATGAAAAGACGTGAATTTCTGAAGATGGCCGCGCTGGGCGTGCCGCTGTTCAACATCGGCTGCGCGGGCTTCGGCCAGGGCCGGAAGCGTCAGATCGCGCAGGGCGCGAAGATCCGCGTCGCGCTGATCGGCTGCGGCCACCGCATGAACGAGATCATCCAGCTCGTGCTGGCCGAGCAGGTCGTCGCCTTCGTCGACCCGGACCCCGCCTGCATCAGGAAGCTGCGGGAGAAGATCGCGAAGATCCCCGGCGGCCCCGCGGCGATGGCCGGCGCGCGGGAGTTCAGCGACTACCGCGAGATGTTCGGGCAGATGGGCGACTTCGTCGACGCCGTCTTCATCTGCACGCCGAACCACCACCACGCCCTCGCGGCCGTGTGGGCGATGCGGCGCGGCATCCACGTGTACGTCGAGAAGCCGATGGCGCTCAACGTCGCCGAGGCGAAGTACATGCAGCAGCTCGCGAAGGAGACGGGCGTCACGACGCAGGTGGGCAACTTCGGACACTCCACGCGCGCGATGGCGCTGTGCGTGAAGGCGCTGAAGGAGAAGGTCATCGGCGACATCCAGGACGTCTGGTGCTACGACGACCGCTGCAATGCGCTCGACCACCGTCCGCCGCCGTCCACCCCGCCGGCCGGCATGAACTGGGACGCGTGGGTCGGTCCCGCCCCGTGGGTCGACTACTACGGCCCCGAGGGCAAGCGCAAGGTCGGCCTGCACCCGCATGACTTCCACTGCTGGCAGGGGCTCGGCAACGGTTCGATCGGCAACATGGGCACCCACATCATGGACGCGCCGTTCTACGGCCTCGACCTCGGCCTCACGCCGCCGACCTCCGTCGTCGCGCACGTCGCGGACTTCGCCTGCGAGGGGTCCTGGTCCTACCGCACGCGCCTCGAATGGAAGTTCCCGGCGCTCGGCGACCGCGGTCCGATCAACCTCCACTGGTTCGACGGCCTGCGCGAGGGCCTGAAGTTCGGCGACGTGAACATGAGCGATTGGGGCTATGCCGAGGGCGGGCGCCCGATGCAGTACCTGCCCGAGGCGCTGCTCAAGTGCGAACGCGACTACAAGCTCGAGAAGATTCCGTTCGCGTCCAACGGTTCGCTCTTCGTCGGCACGAAGGGGTGCATCTGGTTCGGCCACCACACGATGGTCCGCTTCCTGCCGAAGA
>JAEDMN010000099.1 GCA_016302985.1 Kiritimatiellia bacterium
CGTTGCTGCGCGCTTCCCCCTCGCGGTGTTTCATGATATAATGCCGAGACTTGATTTGGTCCGCCTGGGCGGAACGCGATTTAACAAGGAGAAACGACAACATGATGAAGATGACCTGGATGGCCGCGGCCGCGGTGCTCGCCTCCGGCTGCTGCTGCCTGATGAACTGCGACGGGACGGCCGCGAAGGCGGTCTCGCCCGACGGCAAGAACGAAATCCGCCTGTGGACCAGCCCGCTGGCGTACGAGGTGCTGCGCGACGGCAAGGTCCTCGTCGCGAAGACCGAGATCGGCATGAAGGTCGACGGCGCGTGCCTGAACGGCGGCGCCGACTACTCGGTCGCGAAGCGCGCGCTGTCCGGCTGCGTCGACACGCCGGTCTACAAGAAGGCGAAGGTCTGCCTGAAGGGCAACGAGACGGCCGTCGACTTCGGCGACTGGGGCGTGCGCCTCGCCGCGCGCAACGACGGCGTCGCCTACCGCTTCGAGACGAAGAAGTCCGGCCGGATCAAGGTCAACTGCGAAAAGGCCGCGCTGACGATCCCGTGCCCCGAGGCGACCTGCTGGGTCAACAAGACGACGAGCTTCGGCTGCGAGGAGACCGTCAACGCGACGCTCAAGGCGAAGGACGTGCGCACGTCCGAGAAGGAGATGGTCTACCTGCCGTTCGTCTACTCGGTGGCGGGCAAGACGGTCGCCGTGACGGAGAGCGACGTGAACGAGTACCCGATCTGGAACTTCACGCGCGGCGCGGCGGCGACGAACCTCACGTTCGGCTCGAAGTTCGCCAACTGGCCGAAGAAGACGGAGCGCGTCGGCGGCTGGGGCGACGTGCGCAACCTCAAGGAGGGCGGCCGCTGGGTGCGCATCAACGAGCATGACGACTTCATCGTCGAGACGGACGGTACGCGCACGTTCCCGTGGCGCACGTTCATCCTCGCGGACCAGCCGTCCAAGCTCTGCGAGGCCGACATCGTCTACGCGCTGGCGCGTCCGGCCTGCCCGAAGAAGGACTTCTCCTGGGTCAAGCCCGGCAAGGTCGCGTGGGACTGGTGGAACGACTGGAACCTCGACGGCGCGAAGATCGACTTCAAGGCCGGCTGCAACACCAAGACCTACGAGCACTACATCGACTTCGCCTCGAAGACGGGCGTCGAGTACGTGATCTTCGACGAGGGCTGGAGCGAGCAGCTCAACATCTGGAAGGACAGCAAGGAGGTCGACGTCGACCACCTCATCAAGTACGCCAACGACCGCAACGTCGGCATCATCCTCTGGATGGCCTGGGCGCAGGTGTACGGCAACGAGGACAGGGTCGCGGAATACTTCGCCAAGAAGGGCGCGAAGGGCTTCAAGGTCGACTTCATGGACCGCGGCGACGCGGACGTCGAGAAGTTCCTCTGGAAGTTCGCCGACGCGTGCGCGAAGAACAAGATGCTCGTGGACTACCATGGCATGCACCGCCCGACCGGCCTGCAGCGCGCCTATCCGAACGTCATCAACTACGAGGGCATCCACGGCCTCGAGCAGATGAAGTGGTACAAGAACAAGTACGACATGATGGCGAGCGACGTGAAGAGCTTCTTCGTGCGCCTCACGGCGGGTCCGATGGACTACACGCCGGGCGCGATGCTCAACTTCCCGATCGGCCAGTACACGGGCAACAACCACAACCCGGGCTCCGTCGGCACGCGCTGCCGCCAGATGGCGATGATGGCCGCCTACGAGGCGCCGCTGCAGATGCTCTGCGACTCCCCGGCGAAGTACGCGGACAACATGGAGTGCTTCACGTTCATGGCCGCGACGCCGGTCGTGTGGGCCGACACGGTCGGCCTCGGCGGCTGCCCGGACACGATGGCCGCCGTCGCCCGCAAGGCGAAGGACGGTTCCTGGTACGCGGCCGCGCTGAACAACAAGGACGCGCGCGACTTCGTCCTCGACACGGCGTTCCTCGGCGACGGCGCGTGGAAGGTCGAGCTCTTCCGCGACGCGGACGACGCGGACAAGGTCCCGGCCCACTACCGCCACGAGACGAAGGCGGTGAAGGCCGGCGACAAGCTGACGATCCACATGGCGCCCGGCGGCGGCTTCGTGGCGAAGTTCACCAAGTAACCGCGGACTCCCGCGGGACAGGGTCTGGCCGGCTTCCCGGCCAGGCTTTTTGTTGGAAAGGGGCGTGGCATGCAGTCGAAGATGGCTTTCCTGTTTCTGACGGGCCTGCTGGCGGGGACGCTCCCCGCGGCGACGGAGCTCGGTCCGCTCGCCTTCGCGCGCGGCGGCTGGGGCCTGGACACGCAGAGCATGGACGAACTGGGCACGGCGTACCTCATCGCGCACGGGCTCGGCGCGCCGGTCGCGGACGCGACGGCAAGCTTCACCGTGGCCAAGCCCGGGAAACGGCATGTCTGGGTGCTGACGCGCAACTGGCACGCCGGCGCGCCGGGCCGCTTCCGCGTGTCGGTCGACGGGAAGCCGCTGCCGAAGGTGTTCGGCACGGGCTGTCCCGTGTGGTCCTGGGTGTCGGGCGGCACGGTCGCGCTCGCGGCCGGGCGGCACGTCCTGCAATTGAAGGACGAGACCGGCTTCGACGGCCGCTGCGCCGGCGTCATCCTCAACGACGGCAAGGTGCCGGAGGGCCCCCTGCAGATGGGCGTCCGCGACGAGCCGGAGGCCGTCGCCTGCGACCTCGTGGTGGTCGGCGGCGGACCGGCCGGCGTCGCGGCGGCGCTCGCGGCCGCACGGCGCGGCCTGCAGGTCGCGCTGCTGAACGACCGTCCGGTCCTCGGCGGCAACTCCTCCGAGGAGATCCGCGTCGGCTCCTGCGGCGAGATCCGCCATCCCGTCGTCCGTGAGATCATGAACAATTCGCGCAACCGCAGCGACCTCGCCGCCGTCGCGGGCGCGCGCCGCCTGGCCGTCGTGAAGGGCGAGAGGAACATCGACCTCCGCCTCGGGCACCGGGCCGTCGGCGTGCAGAGGGAATGGGGCCGCATCTGCGCGGTCACGGCGATCGACCTCGCGCGGGACCGGAAGGTCGTCTTCCGCGCGCCGCTCTTCGTGGACGCCACGGGCGACGGATGGATCGGCTGCTGGTCGGGCGCCGAGTACCGGATGGGACGCGAAGGGCGCGGCCTGACGGGCGAACCCCTGGCTCCCGAGACGGGCGATTCGGACATCCTCGGCGCGAGCATCATGTGGAACAGCGAGGACGCGGGACGGCCGGTCGCGTTTTCGGCCCCGTGGGCGGAGCCCGAGGCGAAGGGCCTTGCCCGCACCGAGGGCGAGTGGTTCTGGGAGACGGGCCTCCACCGCGACCTGACGCGCGAGTCGGAATCCGTCCGCGACCACATGCTCGCCGTGATCTACGGCAGCTTCTCGCTGGCGAAGAAGGATCCGCGGCACGCGAGCCGCAGGCTCCATTTCTGCCCCTTCCTCCTCGGCAAGCGCGAGTCCCGCCGCCTGCTCGGCGACTACGTCCTGAATGAACGGGATGTCCGGAACGCGACGCCGTTCCCCGACGCGGTGGCGACGGGCTCGTGGTCCATCGACCTGCACTACGACGACGTGAAGCCGGGCGTCGACTTCATCACCCGCTGCGACCAGCGGCCCGTGCGCCGCTACTGGATCCCCTACCGATGCCTCTATTCGCGCAACGTCCAGAACCTCTTCGTGGCGGGCCGCGCGATCTCCGCGACGCATGTCGCGTTCGGCTCGACGCGCGTGATGAACACGCTGGCGCAGACGGGGGTCGCGGTGGGCGAGGCGGCGGCCCTCTGCAAGCGCCACGGCATCCTGCCGCGCGAAGTCTGGGGGGGCGGATTCATCCGCGACCTGCAGGACGCGATCGGCGGCGAATGGCCGAACCGCCCCGCGGCGGAGCGGAAGGACTGGGTCCTGGTCGACGACGAGACGGCGGGGACGGTCTTCGCGGGAGCGGGCTGGACGGTCCTGAGCCAGCCCAACGGCGGCCGTACGGGACTCACCTCCCGCGGCTTCGACCGGTCGAAGGCGGACGACGCGTCCCGAGCCGTCTACAAGCTGCCGGTCCGCGAAGCGGGTCCGCACGAGCTGCACTTCAGGGTGCCCTACTACATCGACTACCTCGACCCCGCGTTCAAGCCGAAGGACGCGGAGATGGTGGCCGAGGTCGTGAGCGGCGGGAAGCGGACACGCGTGACGTGGAACCCGATGGCCGGCACGGGGGAATGGCATTCCCTCGGCACGCACGCGCTTCAGAAGGGCGCCGAGCTCGTCCTGCTGCCGCGGGAAGGGCATGGCGCGTTCGTGGCGGACGTCTTCGCGGTCAAGCGCGTGAAATAGTGGAGAACTGCACATGGAAATGAACCGTCGGGAGTTCTCGAAGCTGGCGGCGCTGGGCGCGGCCGGGTTGTCCTGGAGCGAGGTGTGCGCGGAGACGGGCGGACGGACCACGGTCACCGTCCTGAATCCCGAAAGCTACAGGCGGGGATGCGGACTCTGCGTCGCGATCCAGACACCGTCCGGAAAGACCTACCTCTTCGACACGGGCGTCGGCTGCGACCGGCGGCGGAACAACGGCCGGACGATCATCGTCCCGTGGCTGCGGGCCCGGGGCGTGAAGGCGATCGACGGCCTCGTCGTCTCGCACTACCACAGCGACCATTTCGGCGGACTCTTCTCGCTCTGCCCCGACTTCCCGATCCGGCGCATCTTCAACAACAACTTCAACCCGCCGGGTGCGGACGGCAAGCCGAAGCTGAACGGCGAGGGCCGTCAGTGCCGCGACCTGCTCGACGCCTGGGCGAAGGCGCATCCGGGCGCGCTCGTCGAGGATCTGCGCGAAGGCACGGACCTCGGCTGGGACGAGCCGGGCGTCTCCTTCGAAATCGTCTGGCCGCCGCGCGACGCGTACATCGGGGAGATTTCCGACCGTCCCGGCTACGGCGCGAACGACACGGTCTACCACCATCTGCTGAACGGCAACTCCAACGCCCTGCGCATCACGGTCGGGAGGAAGGTCTTCTTCATCCTGGGCGACATCCAGCCCGACTACATCGAGAAGTACATGATCCCCTACCTTCAGCCGAAGGGCAAGTGGGGGTGCGACGTCTGCATCCTGCCCGCGCACGGCACGAAGCCCGAGGTCGCAGTCGGACAACTCGGCCGCATGGATCCGAAGCCGGCGGCCGTCGTCGCCCCGCTGGGCAACAGCCCCTGGATGATCGGGTGCGCGAAGTCCTGCCGCAGAATCTACGAGGCGGCGGGCTACCGCTTTTATTCGACGAACCAGGACGGCCACGTCGCGTTCGGGTTTGGGGACGGGACCATCTCCGAGAAGGCGGACAGGACCGGCCTCGTGCCGCCGGCGCCCGCCGTCCAGGCGCGGGCGGAAATCGCGTGGTCGCGTCCGATCTGCGTCGAACCGAAGCGCTACATCGGCTGGCCGACCGTGGCGTGCCTGAAGAACGGCGACGTGGTCGCGGTCTTCTCGGGGGACCGCGACGCGCACGTCTGCCCGCACGGGAAGGTCCAGATGGTCCGTTCGACGGACGGCGGCGAGACGTGGAGCGCCCCGCGCACGATCGCGAACGGCATCCTCGACGACCGCGACGCGGGCATCGTCCAGCTGCCCGACGGCGAACTCGTCGTGACCTGGTTCACCTCGGTCGCCTATCTGCAGGAGGGCAAGCGGCATCCCGAATACCTGCGGCACCACGAGCGGCTCGCCCCCGAGGCCGTGAAGGAGGCCCTGGGCTACTTCCTGATCCGCTCGAAGGACAATGGCGCGACGTGGTCGAAGCCCGAGAAGCTCGCGGACTGCGACCAGACGCCGCATGGACCGATCCTGCTGAAGGACGGCTCCCTGCTGCAGATCGGCCGCCGCACGGAGACGGACCGTGACGCCGCGAGCCGGAACGTCTTCTCCCGGACGGTCATCTCCGTCTCGCGCTCGACGGACGCCGGGCGCACCTGGAACTATCTCTGCCGCGAAATCCCGTCCGAAAAGGGCGAGAACGACCGCCCCGGCATGTTCCACGAGCCGCATGTCGCCGAACTCGCGGACGGCACGCTCGTCGGCGTCGTCCGGTTCCATGGCGACCAGGGCGAGGGCGCGTCCCTCGGGAACGGCTACATGCGCGTCACCTTCTCGAAGGACGGCGGTCGGACCTGGACGCCGATGACCGCGACGCCGATGCTCGGCCTGCCGCCGCACCTCCTGGCGCTGCCCGACGGCCGGTTGCTCTGCGTCTACGGCCGCCGCCTCCCGAAGCCCGGCTTCGGCGAGTTCGCCTGCCTCTCGGACGACGGCGGGAAGACGTGGGACGTCGCGAACGAGATCGTCCTCAGTCCGTCCTTCTGCGGAGATCTCGGGTACCCCGCCACCTGCATCCTGCCCTCGGGCGAGCTGCTCACGGTCTACTACCAGCGCCGGGACGAGGACCGCGCCGCGCCGCCGTGCCTCATGGCCACCAAGTGGAGGGTCGTGAAGTGAGGACGGGCATGCGCTTCCCCGCGCGGCTCTCCTGTCTGCTGGCCGCGTGGGTGAATTCCAGGGACGCCGTCCCGCCGCTCCGGAAACGAGGAGTTGCCATGCGAGGAATAGCTTTCAACGCCCTGGTGTTCGTGGCGATGTCGCTCTCCGGCGCGTTTGTCGTCGACGATGCGGGCGTGGTCGGGGTCTCGGTGGAAGGGCAGGTGTTCCGTGCCCGGGTCGATGCGCCCGTGAAGGTGAAGGCCGCCGGTCCCGACCGCGTGGAGCTCGAACTGTCGACGTCCGACGGCCTGGTCTCCGCCGTGTGGTCGACGGCGTCCGACGGCGCGCCGGAACTCGTGCTCTCCGCACCGCCGGGACGCGCGATGAAGGCCGTCTTCCCTTATCCCGCGCGCTGGGAGACGCAGGCGGGGGACGACGTGGTGCTGCCGTTCGGCGAAGGGATGTCCTATCCCGTGGACGATCCGGCCGTCGTGTTCCAGCAGGCACGGGCGCCGTTCAGCAACGGCATGAGCGCGTCGATGGGATTCTTCGGCGTGCGGCGTGGCGGCGTCTACTTCATGACGGGCGTCGAGCGGACGCTGGACGCGGGACTCAACTGCCGCACGAACATCCCGTACGCGGCGGGCGTCTACTGGCGCCCAAGCAACGGGACCTGGGGCTACGACCGGCGCCTGCGCCTGTTCGCGGGGCGGTCGCTCGGCGCCGTGGCGGCGGGCTACCGCGCCTGGCGCGAAGGCCAGGGACGCGTCCGCACCCTCGCCGAGAAGGCGAAGGAAAATCCGCATCTGAAGGACTTCGCGGGCACGGCCGATTTCTGGATCTGGGACGACAACAACCAGAACCGCCTCTACAACTGGCCGCGGACTGAACCGCCCGCGGACCTCGACGTCCGGCGCATCGCCCGCGAGTTGAAGGAGCTGGGCATGGACCGCGTGCTCTGGAACGCCTTCGAGGGACTCTCCCCGGCCGACTGCGCGTTTCTGAAGGAGCAGGGATTTCTGACGGGGACGTACGACTGCCTGCGCGACGTCTTCCATCCCGGCCTGCTCTCCGTGACCAGTCCGTCCAACTTCGTCCGCGCCGCGCGCTTCCTGCCGTTCGCGGACACCGTGACGCGCGTGAATCCGGACGGTTCGCTTGCCAATGCCTGGTCCATTCCCGACAAGTCCGGGAAGATGCATCCGATGCACGCGCTCTGCGACGCGCTCTCCCTGGACATGTGCCGCAAGCTGGTCGCGCCCGAGGTCGCGCGCGTCGGCTACACGTCCCGGCTCATGGACGTGCAGGCGGGCGGAGGTCCGGCCGTGTGCCACTCGAAGATCCACCCCTGCACGGGCGCGGAGGCCCTCGAGGCGCTCCGCGCCGAACACCGCTACCTCGGCGACGAGCTGGACCTCGTGGTGGGCGTGGAGGTCGGGTCCGAACTGCTCGTGGACGCCTACCACTACGCCGAGGGCCTCACCTCGCTGCCGCATCCCTTCCGCAAGGAGCTCTGCTGGCGCTACAAGGACCAGGCGCTCTATGGCGACGAGATCCCGGAACGGACGCGGACGATCATGCACAACCCGAAGTACCGCATTCCGCTCTGGGAGCTCGTCTACCACGACTGCGCGGTGAACTACTACTACTGGGCGGACTCCTCGTTCATGTACCCGCAGCTCACGCCGCTCAAGGACGCCTACTGCCGCCTCTACGGCCTGCCGCCGATCTACTCGATGAACATCTCCACCTGGAACCGGCACAAGCGCGAAGTCGCCGAATCCTATCACCGCGCAACAGGTACGGCGCGCCGGACGATGTTCAGCCGCATGACGGGTTTCGAGTATCTCTCGCCGGACCGTCTTGTGCAGCGGACGACCTTCGCGAACGGCGTTACCGTGACGGAGGACTTCCATGCCCTGTACGACGCCTGCGTCGCGCGCGCGCCGGCCGGGTTCAAGATCCTGAGCTTCAACATCTGCCACGGGAAGGGCATGGACGGGAAGGTCGACCTCGCCCGTGCCGCGGCGGTGGTGAACCGGGAGCGTCCGCGCTTCGCAGCCTTGCAGGAGCTCGACCGCCGCACGGAACGCGTCCAGGGCGTGGACCAGCCGGCCGAACTCGGGCGCCTCACGGGCATGGCGCCGACCTTCGCCCGTGCGATTGACTTCCAGGGCGGTGAATACGGCGTGATGCTGCTCTCGCGCGAGACGCCTCGGTCCGTGCGGAAGCTGCCGCTGCCCGGCAGGGAACCACGCATCCTGCTGCTGGCCGAGTTCGCCGACTGCTGGGTCGGCTGCACGCACCTCAGCGTGGCCGCGGCGGAGGAGCGCGAGGCGTCCGTGCGCCTGATCGCCGAGGCCGTGAAGGACCTGGACAAGCCCGTCTTCCTGACGGGCGACTGGAATTCGCTGCCGGACTCGTCCGTGCTGAAGGGGCTGGACGCCTTCCTGCATGTCGTCTCCGAGACCCGCGCGCGCACGTACCACGGCCACCCGGCGAACGGCCCGTCGGGGACGGCGTCGGACTTCTGCATCGACTACGTCGCGGTCGACAACGCGCATGCCGCGTCCTACCGCGTCCTCGAGCGCGGCACGGTCCAGGACCGCACCACGTCCGACCACGCCCCCATCTACGTCACCGTCGAACCCCTCCGCGAATGAGGCGTGAAACATGCGCCCATGCCCGCCCGTTCTTTCCGTTCTCGCCCTGGCCAGGACTCAGCATGAAGCCGTACCTGATGCCGCTCATGGTCCTGATGAACTGAAAATGCTATAATCCAGAACATGAACACAGCACCCATGCAGGAAAAGTCCGTTTCTGAAATCGTCGACCTCGCGAGCGCGTTCTACGGGAGCGCCGTGCTGTTCGCGGCGCTCGACCTCGGCGTCTTCCAGGCGCTCGCGGAGGCGGGTGGCTCGAGCAACCTGAGCGCGCTCGCGGAGGAGATGGGCGTGTCGCCGCGCGGCCTGCGCCTGCTTCTGGACGCGTGCGTCGCCGAGGGCCTGCTCGGCAAGCAGGAGGAGACCTACTTCAACACCGCGGCCGGCAAGCTCGCGCTCGTGCCGGGCGGTCCGGCGGACCTCTCCAAGGCCATCCGCTACAACCAGGACGTCTACCCGCTCTGGGGACGCCTTTCGCAGCTGGCGAGGACGGGCGAGCCCGTCGAGCCGCCGCAGGTGCACCTCGGCGAGGATCCGGAGCGGACGCGCCGCTTCGCGCTCTCCATGCGCGGCCGCGCCCTCGCGATCGGCCGCGGTGTCGTCCCCATGCTCGACCTCGAGGGCTGCACGCGCCTCCTCGACCTCGCGGGCGGTCCCGGCACCTACGCGGAGCTGATCGCGCAGGCGAACCCCGGCCTCTCGGTCGTGACGGTCGACGTGCCCGCGGTGAGCGCGGTCGCGCAGGAATGCGTCGCGCAGGCGGGTCTCTCGGCCCGTATCGAATGCCGCGCCGGCGACTACCATACGGACGAGTACGAGGCGGAGGCCTACGACGCCGTGACGATCTTCGGCGCCCTGCACCAGGAGTCCCCGGAGCAGATCCGCGACATCCTCTCCCGCGCGGCCCGCGCCCTGAAGAAGGACGGCCGCATCTTCATCCTGGACATGATGACGGACCGCACGCACACGGCGCCGCCGTTCAGCGCGCTGTTCGCCGTCAACATGGCGCTCACGACGCAGAACGGCTGGGTGTTCTCCGACGAGGAGCTCAAGGGCTGGCTCGCGGAGGCGGGCTTCGAACCCGGCGACGCGCATCCCGTTCCGCCCCCGATGCCGCACTGGATCCTTTCCGCGAGGAAGGCTTGAGGCGCGTCCTCCTAGGTCTTCTGCTCATGTCCCTTGGCGCCTCCCCCGCGGCGACGCTGGAGGAGGTCGGTGGTTGCGCGATGCCAATCACCTGGAAAGGCCGTCCGCTGGGCGGACTGAGCGGTCTCGCGCACGTCGTCGGCGACCTCTACTACGCCGTGCGGGACGACGGCAGCCACGGCGCGCTCTTCACGCTGCGGATCGGCGTCGACCGCGCGACCGGTGCGGCGACGAACTGCGAAATCCTCGCCGAAGGGCGGTTGAAGGGCCGTGACGACCTCGAGGACGTGGTCTGGGACGCCGCGGCGAAGCGCGTCTGGGTTTGCGACGAGCGCGACGGCTCGATCCGCGCGTTCGACCCCGGCACGGGCGACGAGACGGCGCGTGTCGACGTGCCGAAGGCCTTCGATGCGTTCGTCTTCAATCGAAGCTTCGAGTCGCTCGCGCTTCGTCCGGGCGGGCTCGAGATGTGGACGTGCAACGAGGAGGCGCTGAACCGCCGCGCGGCGAAGGGGCGCACGAAGCACCGGGCCGCGCCCGTCGCCCCGGACACGCCCGACGTGGACGACGGGCCGCTCTCCACCCGCGAGCAGGGTTCGCGCGTCCGCCTCCAGAAATTCACGCGGACGGGACCTGATGCGGCCTGGACGCCGGCCGGCCAGTGGGCGTACGTGACGGACCCGATCGGCGGCGCGCCGTTCCTGGACAAGGCCCGCAGCGGCGTCTCCGACGTGCTCTGCCTGGACGACGGGACGCTGCTCGTGCTCGAGCGCGAAATGAGCATCAGGAAGGGCGATCTGCTCCTCCCGTCCTTCCGCTGCCGCATCTACGAGGTCGACTTCGCCGGGGCGACGGACACGTCGGGCCTCCTGTCCCTGACGGACCCGTCCGTGCACCCCGTGAAGAAGACGCGCCGCTTCGGCGCGCGCACGGGTTTCGCGATGTACGAGGGCAGCTGCCTCGGCCCCGAACTCGCGGACGGTTCACGCAGCGTGCTCCTCGTCGCCGACGGGGACGACGGGGCCGCGAACCGCATTCTGGCGCTGAAACTTCGCTAGAAACG
>JAEDMN010000349.1 GCA_016302985.1 Kiritimatiellia bacterium
GGGAGGGCCCGTGCAGGTTTGTTTGCCTTCCAGCGATTCGCAAAATGTGATAAGATTTCCACCATGAAAATGAAACTCTGTTCGTTTTGTGTTCTGGGCGGCCTGTTTCTCGGGGTTTTTGCGGAAGGGACGGCCACCCTCGCGGACGGCGTGCTGACGCTGGACGGCGTCGTGCAGGAGGTCGCGTCGGAGACCGCCCTGGGCGATGGCGTCACGTCCGTCGTGATGCAGAACGGCGGCGGCGTCGCGTTCACGCAGTCCGTGACCGCGGAGAAGACCTATTCCATTGCCGGCGACGGACTGGCCTCGACCGGCATCGTCTCGGTCGCGGCCGGGAAGACGTTCTCCGTCACGGGCGCGCGGCTTGCAAAGGGCTCCGTCGGACACGTCCTCGTCAAGCGCGGCCCCGGCACGCTCGCGAGCAGCAGCGTGGCCGCGGCGGCCGGGGCACCCACGCGCTTTGTCGTCGAGGCGGGCACGTTCCAGTGCACGGCCGGAGACTTCTGGGGCGGACACTCCACGGCGAACACCAACGTGACGATCGACGTGCGCGAAGGGGCGACCTACGACCACGGCACGAGCCACGGCGTGGTCGGCCCGGTCGAGCTCACCGGCGCCCGATTCCTGAGCCGGAACGGCGCCCCGTACAACAACCAGTGGGCGGACGCCTCGCTGGACGGCGGCGTGACGGCGCACGCCTGCGCGACCGACAGCTACATGCACTTCGAGAGCTGGGGCTTCCTCGGCCACTGCAACCGCACGAACTGCGCGTTCAACGTCGAGGCCGGCGCGCGCCTGATCGTGGACGGCGTCCTCTCCAACGGCTTCAGCAACACGCTGCCCAACCGTCTGATCAAACGCGGCGCGGGCGAGCTCGTCCTCCTGTCTCACGGCGGCTGGACCGGCGGCACGGTCCTCGAGGGCGGCACCGTGACGGTCGCGGACCCGATGGCGCTCTGGACGGGCGCCGTCACGCTCGCGGGCGACGTGACGCTCAACGTCCCCGCCGGCACGACCTTCGTCTGCCCGCCCGTGAAGGGCGCGGGCACGCTCACCAAGACGGGCGCCGGCGTCGCAACGTTTCCGACGGTCGCCGACACCGTGACGCTCGTCGTCGCCGAAGCCGGTGGACAGACGTCACCGGTCAAGGACGGCGTCCTCTCCCTGCACGGCGGCGAGATCGCGCTCGACGTGCCGGCCGGGCAGACGCTCGAGATCGCCTCGCTCGTCGAGGCGGTGCCGGGTGCCGGGAAGTACACGGACATCGTCAAGACCGGCGCCGGCACGCTCGTCCTGCCGACGGAAAGCGCCAACATGTACGCGAAGCTGACCGTGAAGGGCGGTTTCGTCGACGTCGCGAACGAGAGCTGCTTCGGCTCGGCGGGCGTCACGGTTCAGGACGGGGCCGGCCTCCGCTTCCTTGCGAGCTTCAACCAGGCCCGCAGCCGCATCACCTGCAAGGGTGCGGCCACGCTCGACGTGCCGACGGGCGTCACGCTCGGCATCCATTCGAACTACTTCGTCTCCACGGGCTGCACCGTGACGAAGACCGGCGCCGGCACGTGGGAGCTGAAGACCGTGTTCCGCAAGGATCTGAACGCCGCGGTCGACTTCACGGGCACGACCTGGATCACGCACGAGGGCAGGCTCAAGTTCATGAGCGGGGACAACTTCCACGGGCACACCGGCAACACGCCGCTCGTCCTCGAGGCGCACGAGGGCGCCGTGCTCGAGATCCGCGGCCCCACCGACCACCTTCCGCTGCGCACGGTGGTCCTGCGCGGCGGCACGCTGCACGGCTTCGCCGCGAACTTCCGCGGCGAAGCCGAACCGCTCGAAGGCGGCGCGAAGTGGAACGGCTTCGGCCTCAACGGCCCCGTCATCGCGGTCCCGTCCCTCGACGGACGCCCTTCTCGCATCCTCGCGCGCCAGTGCCACCTCGCGCACGGTTCGGCCGTCACGACGTTCGACGTGCAGGGCGGCGCCGTGCTCGAGGTCGACTCGCTCCTCTCGCCCGGGCAGAACGCCGCGGTGACGGCGCCGAACTATTCCGGCCTCGTGAAGACCGGCGCCGGCACGCTCCGCCTGCTCCGCCGGGTCGGCACGCAGGGCGTGTTCGACATCCAGGACGGCGTGGTCGAGCTGGGCGCGAAGACGTCCGTCAACGCGGGGCTCCGCCTCCAGGTTGCGCCGAAGGCGAAGCTGCTCCTGCACGACGGGGCGCAGGTCGCGACGCAGGCGGACCTCGCCAGCGCCCTCTGCGCCTCGGCCGACGTCTGGATGGACGCCTCCCGCCTCGCCGTCGCCGACGGCGCGACGGTCACGTCGCTGCCCAACCTCGGCACGGCCGGCGGCACGTTCGACGTCGTGACGTGCCAGAGCAGCTACAAGCCC
>JAEDMN010000100.1 GCA_016302985.1 Kiritimatiellia bacterium
GCGCATCTCCCTCGGCCTCAAGCAGACGACGGAGAATCCGTGGACGACGATCTCCACGCAGTTCCCGGTGGACAGCCGCGTGAAGGGCAAGGTCGTGAAGCTCGCCGCCTACGGCGCGTTCGTCGAGATCGCCCCCGGCATCGAGGGCCTCGTCCACATCAGCGAGTTCAGCTGGACGAAGCGCGTGGCGCGTCCGCAGGACATGCTGCAGGAAGGCGACGAGATCATGGTCCAGGTCCTCTCGGTCGACTCCGAGAACCAGAAGATCGCGCTCGGCATCCGCCAGACGCAGGAGAATCCGTGGGATTCCGTGCAGGACCGCTACCCGGTCGGCAGCCGCGTGAAGGGCAAGGTCCGCAACTGGACGAACTACGGCGCCTTCGTCGAGCTCGAGGAGGGCATCGACGGCATGATCCACGTGACGGACATCTCCTGGACGCGTCGTCCGAGCCACCCGTCGGAGTGCCTGCAGAAGGGCCAGGAGGTGGAGGCGGTCGTCCTCGAGGTCAACCCGAAGGACCAGCGCATCTCCCTCAGCCTCAAGGACGCCCAGACGAATCCGTGGGACAACATCGCGTCCAAGTACGCGATCGGCTCGATCGTCAAGGGCAAGGTCTCCAAGACGGCTTCCTTCGGCGCGTTCATCTCGCTCGAGGAGGGTGTCGACGGCCTCGTGCACATCTCGCAGATCAGCGACCAGCGCATCGAGAAGGTCAAGGACGCCCTGCAGATCGGCCAGGAGGTCGAGGCCCGCGTGGTCAAGGTCGACCGCGAGAACCGCCGTCTCGGCCTGTCCATCAAGGCCGTCAACATGACGGAGGAAGAGGTCAAGGAACTCGAGGCCGAGGCCGCTGGTTCCGCTTCCATCGGCTCCGCCAGTTCTTCCGCTGGCAACGAGCAGTTCGGTTCCCTCGGCGCCGCGTTCGACTCCGCCTTCGGCAATGTCGAGTGGCAGCCCGGCGAGGCCGAGTCCAAGTAAAGACGTAAAGAAAGGATACGAAAAATGTCCAGAGTCTGTGAAATCTGCGGCAAGGGCCCGGCGGCCGGCAAGTCGATCGTCCGCAAGGGTTCTCCGAAGTACAAGGGCGGCATCGGTCTGCACACGACGGGCATCTCGAAGCGCCGCTTCCTCCCCAACCTCCAGACGGTCCGCGTCACCGACGGCAAGGGCAACACCTGCCGCAAGCGCGTGTGCACGCGCTGCCTGAAGGCTGGCAAGGTCACGAAGGCCTAAGCCTCCGTCCCGCCAAAAAAGGGGCGGCCGGCGCTTGCGCGCCGGCCGCCTTTGTTCTATAATAGCCCCAAAGGTCAGGAGGTGCGACATGGCTGAAGAAGAAGTGAAGAACAACGAGGTGGACACGACGGGCGACGAGACCGAGATCCGTGACACGGACATTGTCTTCGACTGCCCGCACTGCGGCCACAACTACGCCGTCGACTACCGTGCCGCGGGTCTGCAGATCAGCTGCGCGAACTGCGGCGAAAGCGTGCTCGTTCCGATTCCGGACGGCATGAAGATCGACGACCTCGACATCGAGCCGGGGGAGATCCTGAAGCAGCTCTTCGCAGCCCGCCGCAACCTCCAGAAGGCTGAATTCCGCATCCAGGAACTCGAGGAGGCGCTGGGCAGGATGACGATCCGCCGCGACACGCTGCAGGCGATGCTCGAGTTCAGCAAGGTGCAGATCGGCGAGATGAAGAACTTCTGCCGGAAGCAGGGCGACCTGCAGGCGAAGACCGCGGCGATGCTCGACCGCATGGCTCGGGACCTCGATGCGGACATGGCCGACGAGGCCGCGTTTGGCAACGAGGACCGTGAAGGGGAGGCCGGCGCGTCCGCCGTATGAGTTCCCGTTTCAAGTCCTATTTCGTCAACGCCCTCACGTTCTCGCGCGTCCCCCTGATCTTCGGGTTCATGCTCTGCGCGGTGCTTGCGCATCGGCTGTCCTCGCCTGGACTGGCCCTCGCCGCGGGGGTGCTGATGTCCCTCGCGGGCCTCTCCGACCTCTTCGACGGGAAGCTCGCGCGGCGGTGGCGTGTCGTGTCGACGTTCGGCAAGCTCGCGGATCCCCTGATGGACAAGGTGTTCTTCATCGTGAGCTTCCCGACGTTGCTGTGGCTGATCGGCGCGCAGGGCGACAATCCCGTGCACGGCGTCGTGATGCTGGTGTTCACCGTGCTCTACATCCTGCGCGACCAGTGGGTGACGTTCCTCCGCGCGATCGCCTCCTCCTACCATGCCGACGTGAGCGCGATGTGGCTCGGCAAGGTTCGCACGGCGCTGTCGTTCCCCGCGGCCGGCTGCATCTACTGCTACCTGGCCTTCCACGGGCTGCTGCCGAACGTGGTGGCCGATCCGGCGGCATGCGCCGCGGTCGACCGTGGGCTGCTGGTCGCGGTGTACGCGGTCGAGGCGTTCCTCACGGCGCTCAACGTCTATTCCTGTCTGGCGTACACGAAGGTATATTGGCCGTACATGGTCCGCGCGATTGGCGCGAAGTAGGCCAGGGCACGCTTCGGCGTGCCTTGATTTTATTTCCGATTCGCTTGCCCGTCGCAACTGTTTTTTGATATGATGGACTCACTCGTAAAAGGAGGCACCATGGATTTCATGAAGACCAGGGGTTCCAAGTGGTTGTGCGCGACGGGTTGCGCGCTGGCCGCCGCGGTGTGCGCGGGCGCGGATGTCGTGTCGCAGCCGTTCGCGACGGCGACGGCGGATCTGAGCGCGCTGACGTCGGGTACGTGGACGGGCAACGGCTCCGTCACGAACAACGCCACGGCGCTCTACACGGCGAACGCGACGGTCGGCAAGCCGATTGCGGCCGCGACGGACAACAACGTCCTCTCCGTCGAAGGCAAGGTCCAGGTCGCCGCGGCGACGACGGGGCCGACCTCCGTGGATATGATGGTGCAGATCTCGAAGCCGGACGAGGCGCTCGAGGCGCTGACGGACACCGAGATCAAGCTCGCGATCGGCGTGGACCAGAACTGCAGGCTGAACGTCTACTGCGCGCCGAAGAGCGGCACGGGCAATGCGTGGCGCGTGCTCGACACCGTCTATGAGGAAGATTCCTGGCATCGCGTGAGCCTGCGCTTCGACTACGCGAACGGCACGTGCCAGGTCTGCGTGGACGGCGAGCCGCAGGTCTCCGCGAACGGCTATCTCGCGTCCGACAAGACGAAGACGGGCGATGGCTGCTGGTATCCTCTGGCGCAGGGGGCCTCCGGGCTCGCGAGCGTCCAGGTCGTCGGCACGACGGCGATCGACGAGGTCGTCGTCAAGAGCGGCGCGACGCTGGCGGACGTCATGCCGGCGTTCCCCGAGGCCCAGGCGCCGGCGGGCGACGACCTCGCCGCGGTCACGGTTCCCGCTTCGTGGCGCGTCGCGAACGGCATCCCGTCCACGATGACGGATGCGCCCGACGGCTCGGGCATGACGGTGAAGGCGAAGTACGTCACGGGCATCTCCCCGCTGGGCGGCGAGAAGTTCGAGATCAAGTCCATGGCGATGTCCGGTGCGGCCGGCGACGTCAAGGCGACGCTGACGGTCCCGGCGATGACGCCGGCCGCCGGCTTCCAGAACGTCGTCAAGTACGGCGCGACGCCGACGGCCCTGACCGGCTCGAAGACCATCCCGTCCGGCGCCACGTCGGTCGAGATCCCCGTCTCCAAGGCTGCCGAAGGCGCCACGGTGATCTACTACGCGATCGAGACGACGGTCGCCCCGTAAGACGAACCCAGACCTGAAAGGATTTCGAAATGAAGAAGCTCATGACGGTCTTCGGCGCGGCGGGCCTTGCGATGGCCTCGCTGGCCGCGGTGAACGACGCGCTGATTTCCTTCTCGACCCCCGGCCCCGACACCTACAAGGACGGCACGGTCGTGCAGGACGGCGAGTGCTACGTGCTGGTGTGGTCCGCGGACGGCGTCTTCGAGGGCGTCAAGGCCGACGGCACGCCGGTCGACGCGAAGGACCAGGTCGTCCTCGTCGCGCCGGTCGCGAAGGGCGGCAAGTGCCCCGCGCTCGTCTACGAGGTCGACGCCGCGAAGGCGAAGGAGCTCGAGGGCGGCCAGTACGGCGTCTACCTGCTCGACACGCGCCGCCCGGTCGCGGGCGAGACGAAGGTCGGTCTGGACGATGACGGCAAGCTCTCCTTCGTGAACAGCTTCGCCACGGCCGCGGACGACACGGTCGCGACCGGCGCGGGCGCGATCGCCTCCGCCGCGTCGACCAAGGGCGTCGACGGCGCGGCGGTGGCCGTGTACACCGAGCTGCCGGCTCCGAACGTCGCGATCGAGGTCAAGAACGCCACGATCAAGCTGACGGTCACGGGCATGCTCCCGGTCGGGACCTACTGGGTGTCGAAGGGCACGGACGTGAAGAAGCTGGACGAGAAGGTCGCCGACGTTCCCGCCGACGGCCTGGTCGAGCTTCCGAAGACGGACGGCGCCGCGTTCTTCAAGGTCACGGGCGGTCGCAAGTAAACTTTGAAAGCTGGAAGGACAAGCAAGATGAAAATCCATTCCATGATCTGCGCGTTCGCGCTCGTGGCCGCGGCCTCCGCCGCCGTCGTGACGGGTTCGAACACCTGCGGGCTGATGAATGTCCCGAGCACGTCCCGGATCACGATGATCGCCGTGCCCTGGGTGAATGTCGGCGGCGGCGACGTGGAGGTTGCGAAGCTGGTCAAGACGGATACGCTCACGGCCGGCGACGAGCTCTACTACTACGACGGGTCCTCCTACAACCGCTGGGTGCTGAACGCGGACAAGACCTGGGCGCCTTCGGCCATCTCGAACGCGCAGGGGACGTTCGTCTCCCCCGATGCGGGTCTGGGCATCGCCCGCGGCCAGGGCCTCATCCTCGTCCGCCAGAGCACGGCTTCGGAAATCTGGGTCTACGGCCAGCACGACACGGCCGCGGTTTCCGTGAAGCCCGCGGCGGGCACGACGGCGGCGCCGGCCTACACGATGATCGCGAATCCGAACACGGCCGCCTACGACCTGAACGCGCAGCACGCCGTCGGCGCGGCGGGCGACCAGATCGTGTTCCCCGGCACGACGGAGCTCTACACCTGCAACGGCACGGCCTGGACGAAGATCGTCTCCGAGCAGAAGACCATCGGCACGAAGACCATCACCGTCAAGAAGCCGTCGGCGGATGGCGTCGTGATTCCGGCTGGCCGGGGCGCGTGGTATGTCAGCAAGGGCGGCTCGCCGACGATCAACTGGTAACCTTCCAAGAGGCGGAGAAATTCACATGAAGACGATTCAGAAGCTGGTGGTTCTGGCCGCGGTTCTCGCAATGGCGGGCCTCGTCCAGGCCGGTGCGCTCTACTGGCAGGTCGACACCGGCGCGGCGGACGCCTCCTACAAGGGCGAGTACGCCTACGCGGCGCTGTACGCCTCCGACGGCAGACTGCTTGACGGCTACTACGAGGCGGTGGGCGGCAAGGTCGCGCCGACGCTGTCGGACCTCGGCTCATACGGTTCCACCGGGTACTCGTTCTACGTCGAGCTGTACAATGCCTCGATGGATTCCGTCTACAAGGGGTCCGCGGTCTCGTACGACCAGCTGGTCGCGTCCGGCTACATCTCCACGACGGGTGTGGAGATGCCGAACTACACCGCCACGACCGGCTTCAACGGCGCGTCGGTGCCGGAGCCGACGGGCGGGATGCTGCTGCTGGTCGGCGGCGCGCTGCTGGCCCTGCGTCGTCGGCGCCGGGCCTGATCGGAAACGGTCAACCCAGAAGAGGCGGGTCGGACACGGCCCGCCTTTTTTCTCGAAGCGGGATGGAGGATTGAAGAGATGCGGAAGTACTACGACGAGGACGACGAATACGAGCAGGAGCAGCAGAAGGAGGAGGTCCAGCGCGAGCTGCTGCCGGCCGTGCGCCTGAAGGTCTGGGACGGACTGCTGGCCCTGGCCCTGGGCGTCTGCGCGTTCGCCGGACTGTGGTGGTTCTCCTTCCCCGACCTGAGCCCGGACGTCTGGGACGGCGCCGTGGTCGCGGCCGGCATCCGTCCGCCCGCCGAAGTGTCGCCCGGTCTGTGGCGCGGCCTGGCGCACGGGTTCTATCTGGGCGGCGTGTCCGGTGGCAACCAGGCGCTGATGTGGGCGGGCCGGCTCTGCGGCGCGCTGACGGCAGGCTGCGCCTACCTGCTGCTGCGGTCGCTGCTGGCGCTGCTCGTGCGTGGGCGCCTCCGCTATGCCGTCCGGCGCACGGTGGTCCAGGTCGTGGCGGCGGCGCTGGGCGCGGTCTTCTTCACCTGCGCGGATCCCGTGTGGAAGGCGGTCCAGACCTTCTCGCCCGCGGGTCTGGAAATGCTGCTGTCCCTGTTCGCGATGCTGTTGTGGACGGGGTTCCTGCTCCATGGCGGGCTGTTCTCCGCCTATGCGTCCGTGTGCCTGCTCGGCTTCCTGGCGGCCGACACGCCGATGGGCTTCGTCCTGCTGGCCGTCGCCTTCGGCATCTACTTCCAGGGACTCCGTCGCCGCGCGCTCTGCGAGAACATGCCGCTGCTGGACCCCATCGTCGGGCAGTCCGCGAAGTGGTACCTGACGTTTTTCTGGGCCGTCGGCCTGATCGCCGGCATCGCGGCGAACTGCGCGACGTACATGAAGCTGGGCGGACTCGACGCGGCGGGCCAGGTCGTCGGCGACCTGCCGCTGGCCTACCTCCTGTGCTGGTGGCACCAGCTGGTCGGCGCCGCGGACGGGCTGGGATGGGTGCTGGGCGTCGTCGTGTGCGTGCTGCCGTTCGCGGTGGCGGCGGTGATGCTGCCGCGCGCGGTCGACGAGGAGCAGTTCCTGCCGTACCACGTGGGCGCGGTCTTCTTCTTCACCGGGGTGCTCGCCTTCGCCCAGGTCGCGATGCTGAGTCCGCTCTGGTTCTGGACCTGGAGCGAGTCCGCGCAGGTGAATTCGCCCTATCTCCTGCAGACGCTGATGTTCCTGTCCGCGGCCACGGCCGTCTTCGCGCTCGTGGCGCTGGGCGGCGACGCCTGCTGCCGCAATCACGCGCGGCTGGCGATGCAGCGCTTCGCGGAGCTGCACGAGGACGGGAGCGGCGCCGACGCGACGGCCCGGAAGGCGGGCCGCGGCAAGCGTGGCGGCCTGGTCGTCTTCCTGCTGGCGGGCGCCCTGCTGGCCGCGGGCGTCCTGCCCGGGCGGACGCTGGCGCGGACGCGCGAGATGCTGGGCGTCATCGCGGACTACGCGCGCGAGGTCGTCGCGGAGTGCGGCCCCGTGCACTGGATCTTCACCGACGGTTCCTTCGACGCCCGGCTCGAGCTCGCTTCGGCCGAGCGGGGCGGCGCGCTCAGGGCCTTGTCGATGATGGGGGCCAACACGCCCTACCAGCAGGCGCTGCGCAAGCGGGGCGTGACGGACGCGGAGGACCTCATGGCGCTCTCGATGGGCACGCCGATGCTGCTCCGCACGTGGATGCACGACAAGCCCGCGCGCATGGCGGACTCCGCCATCCAGCTGGGCTTTGAACTCTGGAAGAAGGACGGCAAGGAGCTGCCCGTCTGCTCGGGCGTGCTCGCGCGGCCGGCCGGGATGGAGCCCGAGGCGTGCGCGCGCGGCGTGGAGGCGGCGAACGGCCTGGCGGACCGGATTCTCGACATCTATGCGCGCGGCGGGCTCGAGCAGGCGGCCGGTCTTCGGTTCCGCGAGCTATTCCTCTACGTGCAGTGGCGCATCGCCCGCCTCGCGCGCATGCGCGCCGAGCGCGCGGACCGCGCGGGCGACACGCAGGGGGCGATGAAGGACGTGAAGCTCTCGGACAGGCTGGACAACACGAACGAGTCGCTGAAGCGGATCCTGGCCGCGATGGAGAAGGCGCGGGCCACGACCCTGCGCCAGGTCTCGCCGCGGGAGGGCCTGCAGCTCGCGCTGGCGCGCGCGGACTTCGCGCTGGCGCGCCGCTACGCCGAGCCGATCCTCGAGGCGGACCCCGACGATCCGAACGCGAACTTCGGCATGGGCATGAGCTACTACACGCAGAAGCAGTGGTCCCGTTCGGAGGAGTACCTCCGGCGCTGCCTGGTGAAGCGTCCGAAGGAGCCCGCCGTGTGGAACAACCTCGCGATGACCTGCCTCTACCAGAACCGCTTCGACGAGGCGGAGACGCACGCGAAGAAGGCGCTCGCGCTGATTCCCGACTCCGCCGAGGTGAAGGACACGCTCCGGCAGATCGCCGAAGCGCGCGCCGAGGCGGCGAAGAAGTCCGCCGAAACGAAGCCGGCCGACACCGGGAAGAATCCGGAAGGAAAATAACCCGGCCGCGGTCTCCGTCCAGAGCCGGCCGGCCCTTCAGGCCGGCCGGGAAGGGAACAGAAGCGACCTCGCCGCGGCAAAGGGCCCGGCGAGGTCGATCTTCTTTGAGCCGAGCGCCGCGCAGGATTCCGCGAAGCGCCGGAACTTGTGGGGGCCGGGGTTCAGATTGTCGAGCACGCGGACCTCCGCGGCGCCGAAGGTGCAGGCCTCGGAGAGCATGCCCGTGGACTCGGCCGTCACATAGAGCACCTTCGCCAGGGAGACGAAGGCGGGAATCGGGTTGAAGTGGTCCTTCGAGAACAGAAGCCTGTAGTCGAAGGGGAACGCGTCCACCACGGCCTCGACGTCGGCCGGCGTGCGGCGCGAGGTCGTGACCCAGAATTCGGGCGCGGGGCCGGCGGCGTCCTTCGCGAAGGACGGGTGCCCGTTCTCGGCGAACACGCGCGTCAGCTGCGCGCGCATCCAGTCCGCCGTCATGGTCGAGCACTTGTTGGGGCCGCCGACGATCACGGCCACGGCGGGCCGTCCGGACGCGGGATGGCGGGTGCGGAAGGCCTCCGTGCCGGCGGCGTAGAAGGCCGCGTCGCTGGCGACGAGGTTGGCGGGGATCTCGACCACGTTCGGCGCGGCGGGCGGGCGGTCGAAGGCCGGCGCGAGCACGCAGTCGAAGGTGGAGACGCGGTAGCCGCGCGGGTAGAGCACGACGCCGCACTTCACGCCGAAGCGGCGGGCGAGCGTCTTCGCGGCGTAGAAGGTGCCGGAGCCCGTGCCCAGCACGGCGGCGTAGTCGCCCGTCGCGGGCGCGCCCGTGAACAGGGACGCGGCATGGACGCCCAGGTGGTCCAGCAGGTAGGAAAGGGCCTTGTGGAAGCCGCTGCGGAAGTGGACCTCCACGAGGTCGAAGTCGCGGCCCAGGGCGCGCGCGAAGGCCTTCGACTGGTTCTCGTGGCCGGCCTTCCCGTCGGTGAGGATGAGGATTCGTTTGTCCATTTCGGTTTCCGCCGCGCGGCGGCCGTTCACTTGTCGCCCTTGAGAAGGCCCCGCACGGCGCGGCGCATCTGGCGTTTCGCGACGGCCATGCCGCCCTTGATGGTGCAGCCTGCGGCGCGGACGTGCCCGCCGCCGCCGAAGCGTCCGGCGAGGACCGTCGCGTCCCAGGGGGCGCGCGTGCGGATGGAGACGCGCGTTTCGTGGGTGCGGTCGGGGATCTGGTAGAAGAAGAGCGCGATCTCGTTGCGCGCGACCTGGCGCGGGATCTCGATGACGTCCTCCGCCTCGGCCTTCGTGCCGCGGACTTCGCGGAAGTCGTCGCGCAGGAGCGTGACCTCCGCGACCCGGCGGTTCTTCCAGATGTGAAGGGACCGCCAGGCGCGTCGCTTGAGCTCCGTCGCCTTCGCGTTGAAGGAGCAGTAGAGGATGTCGTTGATGAAGGCGGTGCGCACGCCGTGCTTGAGCAGGTCGCCGGCGGCGCGGAGCGTGCCGGGCCCCGTCGAGTCGTAGGCGAAGCGGCCGGAGTCCGTGACGATCGCGACCCACAGGGCCTCGGCGGCGGCGTGGTCCAGCGGCCACTCCATCCACTTGGCGAAACGCCAGACGAGCTCGCCCGCCGACGAGGCGTGCGGGTCGATGATCGAGACCGTGCCGAAGTCGGTGTTCGTGACATGGTGGTCGATGACGAGGAGGGGCAGCTTCTCGGCGAAGGGGCGCGTCTCGGGCGGCAGGCGGTCGAGGCTGGCGCAGTCGACGGAGACGAACAGGTCGAAGCGCCGGGACCTCAGCTTGCGGAGCGGGACCAGGTCCTCGACGCCCTCGAGGAAGCCGGGCTTGCCGAGGGCGTGGGGGTCTGCCGTCGCGACGGCGTCATGCCCCGCAGCCCGGAGGAGGCGGGCCAGGGCGATCATCGAGCCAAGGGAATCCCCGTCGGGGCTGAGGTGCCCCGACACGAGGATCCGCATGCTGCCGCCGGCCAGGAGGTCCCGGGCCGCGGCGAGGCGCGCACGTGTTTCCAGCTTGTCCATGTGGCCAATATTAAACCATATATTTTCCCCCTTGACGAGTGCAAAAGCCTGGTGTAAACTGTGTGGCACAACTCGTCCGTGGCGCGTGTTACGGTGCGATTCGTAGTTAGTGATCAAGTAAGGACTCAAAAGATGGATATCTATGTTGGTAACCTCGCTTATGCGACGACCGACGATGGGCTCAAGGCTGCGTTCGCGCAGTTTGGCGAAGTTACCTCCGCGCGTGTGGTGACCGATCGTATGACCGGCCGCTCCAAGGGCTTCGGCTTTGTCGAAATGCCCGACCGCGAGCAGGCCCAGGCGGCAATCGACGCCCTCAACGGCCAGCCGCTCGACGGCCGCACGGTCCGCGTGAACGAGTCGCAGCCCAAGCCCCGCACCGAGCGTCGCGGCGGCTTCGGCGGTGGTTACGGCGGTCCCCGCCGCGACCGTGGTGACCGCGGCGACACCCGCTGGTAACCGAACGCGTGCGCGCAGCGCATGTGACAAGGGGGCCCGGCCGGACGGCCGGGCTTCTTCCTTTTCCCGCGGGGGTTGCGCGCGTGGGGCGGTTGGGGTAAAATAGGGTCCGAAAGGATTGACGAAAGATGAGTGAGAAGCTGCTGGTTCCGTGCCGGCCCGTGCAGGGCTACAACAAGGTCTTCGACGTGGGCGAGAAGGGCATGCGCCTGACGAAGTTCGGCGTGATCAAGCTCGCCGCCGGGACGACGTACGAGGACGACACGGGCGACATGGAGGTGGCGCTGGTGCTGATCGGCGGCAACTTCAAGGCGCGCGGCGAGGGTTGGGCGTTCGAGGTCGCGGACGGTCGCACGAGCCCGTTCACGGGCAAGCCCCACTGCCTCTACATGCCGCGCCGCACGAAGTACGTGCTCGAGGCGACGACGGACGTCGAGCTGGCGTACAACGGCTCCCCCGCCACGCGCGACACGGCGAAGCCGACGCTGATCCGCCCCGAGGACACGCGCCACATCGCGCTCGGCAAGGACAACTGGACGCGCACGAGCG
>JAEDMN010000350.1 GCA_016302985.1 Kiritimatiellia bacterium
CGTCGCTGCGGCCGCGCACGGTGAACTGCCACCAGGCCTGCTTGACGTTCTGCTTGAGCTCGCACCCCAGCGGACCGTAGTCCCAGAATCCCGGCATGCCGCCGTAGATTTCGGAGGAGTGGTAGATGAATCCGCGGCGCTTGCAGAGCGCGGCGAGCGGATCGAGCGTGGACTTGTTCTCTTCTGCCATTTCTTTGTTCCTTTGTGAGGTAACGGCTGGATTGCCGTCCCTGCGTGTTAAGTGCGTATTATAGCAAAACTACGGCCGTCGGGATTCGGTTGAGTTGCAGGGACGAAGCGCGGGATGCTCGTGCCGATGGTTCATCTTCAGGGATCTGATGACCTCCAGCGTGTGCGGCGCCACGTTCGTCGCGGGTTCCGGCCAGATGGAGACGAAACCCAGATCCGGGAAATGGTACTTTTCGTGGTCCCCGCCGCCGAATGCCACGTACTGCGGCAACCTGGGCACGCCCTTTTTCATCCGCTCCTTCAGAAGCCCGAGATGGTCCGAATAGACGGCGCGGGGCAGGCAGCCCTTCTCCCGGCAGATTCCCGCGGCGATGCCCACCACCTCGGCCAGCATGCCGAGCGTGCGCTGGACGCGGACCGCGGCAAACGCGCCGTGCGACGTGCTGATGTCGCGTCCCGCCAGGAAGAGATTGGGGCAGTCCCGCGCATAGAGGCAGCGATAGGGAACCGCAACGGGCGGCCCGAATCCCCGGTGGTAGGCGCAGGAGCGGAACGGCTCCGCGAACTGCTTCACGTTGTCGGGATCCGGGAAGTGGAAGTCGATGTCCCACGTGACGACCGCCGTGCCGTCCTCGAACGTCCGCTGGTTCTCGAGGTCCGTTTCCGTCAGCACGTAGTCGCCGACCACGCGGTAGCTCTCGCGCTTGCCCCCCACGGGTGAAATCCATTCAATGGCCGCGTTCGTCCACTTCGCCCGCTGGACGCCGCGGTTCTTCATGTAGCTCCAGTTCGAGAAGATCGCGAGCAGCCCGTAGTCGCGGATCGCCTCCGTGTCGTCCGCCATGTCGCGGTACTGTCCCGCCTCCTGCCACCAGGTGCCGCCCCCGACATAGTGGACCTTCTCCTCGTCGAACGGAAGGCCCCAGTCGATGTCGGGGAACGGGACGGGAATCGATGCGCGGCGCGTCGTCCACTGGATGGTGTGCCCCATCACCTGCCGGTCCGCCACGTCCGGCGCGCAGGCCTCGTTCCACCGGGCGCGCGCCTCGCGCCCGTACATCGTCTCGCAGCCCGCCAGGCGGGCGATGACGCCGTCTCCCGTCGCGTCACAGAAGAGTTCGGCACGGTGGCGCGTTGCCTGGCCCGTGCGCGTATCCCGCGCAAGCACGGCGGTGATCCGCCCCTCCGCGTTCGTCTCCACGGCATAGGCGGAGGCGTTCAGGCGGAGACGCGCAGTCTGGTTCGGAAAGGTGAAGGCGTTCGCCTTGCGGTCGTCCTCGTAGAACTTCGGCGGCAGTACGCAGTAGTCCCCGCGCACGGGCAGGATTTCATCCAGGACGTTTCCGAGCGCCGGATAGGGTCCGACATGCATGTAGCCGCCCGTGGAGACGCGGATTTCCGAGGAATTGCAGCCGCCGAGCATGCCGCGGTCCTGCAGGAGGAGGGTCTTCAGCCCGTAGCGGGACGCCGCAAGCGCCGCCGCGCAGCCGCTGACGCCCCCTCCCACGACGACGAGATCGTAGATGCCGGGGTCGTCTGCGACGACGGGCGGAGGCGGCGCCTCGGAGGGGACCTCGCCGTCAGAGGCGAAGAAGAGCGCGTCGCAACGGCCGTTGAAGCCCGTGAGATCCTGGAGCGCCACGCGGCACGCGCCCGCCGCGAGGTCGACCTCGCCCGCCTTCGCCCAGTGCCAGTCGCGCCCCTCGGCGCCGAGTTCGACGCTGGACCACGCCACGTCCCCGCCCTGGATTGCGACCCGGAAACGGCCTGGCGCGCGCGACCCCGGCGCACGCCAGGCCGACGCCCAGTCGCGCGTCCTCGCCCACACCGCGTAGCGTCCCGCGGCGGGAATCCCCACCGTCGTCACGGCATCGGACACGGGTACGCCATATCCATGCGCCATCACGTACGACGACCCCTGCTGCCGCATGGACTGCGTCTCCACCGTCCATCCGCCGAGCGTCCTGAAGTTTTCGCACTCCACCCGCACCGCCGCCGCGCAGGCCACGCCGGCCGCCAGCACGGCCGCGCCCATCCAGACGATTCTCTTCATAGAACTTCCATCCATCACGAACATTTGCCGAGATACCCAAAGCCGATAGTTGCCGTGTCCGGGGAGTTGTGATAAAATGGGTTCTCTTTCCGCCGGCATAGCGTAGTGGTAGCGCAGCGGTTTTGTAAACCGCTGGTCGGGGGTC
>JAEDMN010000101.1 GCA_016302985.1 Kiritimatiellia bacterium
ATCGTGCGCTGGATGTGGCGGACGGACGCGTTCTTCGGCGCCGCGTCGGGATTGACCGCGGGCAGTTTCCGCAGCTCGTAGCGGTGCGCCTTCGGCACGCGCAGCTTCAGCAGCTCCGCCCAGCGCGCGTCGAGGTCCTTCTCGAGCTCCGCCTTCCTCCCGTAGTCGCGGATGTAGTCCGGCAGGCGGCGCTCGAAGTAGCCGTTCTTGTTCGCAAGGCCGTCGTAGTGGGCCTGCACGGCCTCCCTGTCGTCCGGATCGACGTGGCGGAGGCGCAGGTACCAGCGGGACGCGGCGAACATGCGGAGCGGGCCGGTCTCGACCGCGTGGCGCGCGGCGTTCGCCTTTTCGACCTCGGCGGCCTGGCGGAACTGCGGCGTCCGCGCGTTGCGCGCGAGGTTGACGCCCCAGGCGAGTTCGCCCGCGGTCCATTCGCCCACGGACTCGCCGTCGATGCGCAGCTCGTAGCGCGCGCCCTTCTCCAGGTCCTTGACGGCGAGCGTCTCGCGGTCGAGGTCCTCGAGGATGCGCGCGAGGGGCAGGGCGGACTCGGCGTTCTTCTGGATCGGCCACGGCAGGGCCTTCTCGAGCAGCGTGAACGCGCAGCCGTCCACCGTCCGCGCAAACGCGTCCACTTCGGCGTTCACGCACTTCAGGACCTTCCCGTCCTTCGCGGAGAGGGCGACGTCCGACACCGGGTTCGTCGCGCCCTGCGCCTTGAGGAACTCGTAGGCCATGAAGAGGTGGCCGGGCGCGTCGGGATGGACGCGGTCGGGGCGCACGAAGGTGAATTCGGGGTTCTTCCGCTGGCCGTCCACGACGAGCTTCTGGTAGGACGTGTTCCAGTCCACGACCTCGCTCCCCGTCTCCGCGGCGGTCTTCTTCCCGAAGTCCGCGAAGCGCTTCAGCGCGGCGACGGTGCCCTTCAGCGCGGGCGTCGGCTTCGGCCCCTTCTGCACGGCCGTCTCGTCGTACGGCGTGGGCGTGAGGAACATCAGGCGGGCGGCCGGCGTGTCCTTTCGCAGGCGCTGGACGAGCCGCGTCAGGTTGTTCGTGTAGTTGTCGAGGCACTGCTTTTCGCGGGCGGGGACGCCGGCGCGGTATTTCGGGTCCTTCATCCGCTCCGGGTCGTACATGTCGCGCCAGGAGTCGTTCATGCCGAACATGAGCGTGACGACGGTGGGGTTCCAGCGGCGGACGTCCTCGTCGAAGCGGCCCATGGCGGCGCCCGCGTTGTCGCCGGCGACGCCCGCGTTGTAGAAGCGCACGGCGCGGTCCGGATACCGCGTGAGGTAGAAATCGGCCAGCATCTTGGCGTAGTACCCGCCGTGCGTGATCGAATCGCCGTAGAATACGACCCGGTCGCCGTCCTGGAACGGCGCGGACCATCCCGTGGCCGCGAGGAGCGTCCCCGCCGCCAGCACCAGTGCGCGTGTCTTCATCGAAACCCCTTGCTGTACGTGTTGCGGCGCGACGGGACGTCGCGCCCTACCTTGGGACGGCGATGCGTTCGCCGCAGAGGATGCGCGTCTCGAGGCCGGCCGCGGAGTTGCGGACGAGGTCCTCGTCAAAGGCCAGCGCGCCGGCGCGAACGACGAGAACCACCGTCGAGCCGCCGAACTTGAAGTAGCCCTTCTCGTCGCCCTTCGCGTGCTCGGTGCCCGCGTAGGTCTGCGCGATCGTGCCGACGCCGAACGCGCCGACGTCCACCATCCAGAAGCGGCCGAAGTCCGCGTCGCACGCCACGATCTGACGTTCGTTGTCCGCGTAGACGTCGGGCCGCTTCAGCAGGGCGATCGGGTTCACGGAATGGTACTCGCCCGGGATCACGCGCACGGGCTCCGGCGTCGTGCAGGCGCAGGGGAAGTGGAAGCGGTGGTAGTCGACGGGCGCGAGGCGGATGACGGCGACGTCGTAGGCGCCGGCCGGGACGTCGGGCGCGCCGCCCGGACCGAACACCTCGCGCAGGTTCCGCGTCGCGCCCTTGAGCGGGAACGGCGTATCCGCGTCCGCGCCGAGGTAGAGGCGCAGGCGGCCATCCCCCGGGCTCACGACGCCGTCCCCGAGGGGGCGCGCGCCGGGCTTCAGGCGGCGGGTGAAGAACTCGTTGAAGCAGGAATAGGCGTCCAGGGGCTTCTCCGCCTCGTCCGCGCGGCAGCCGGGGATGGAGGCGAGCGACGCGATCTTCGCGCGCGAACGCGGCGAATCGTAGTAGCGGCCCATGAGGGCGGAGGGGAGCTTCGAGCCGAAGAGGACGGGCCACAGCGTGCGGCCGAGCAGGGTCTCGTACGCGAAGCGCAGGGCGCCGTCGCCCATGACGGACTCGACCACCTTCTCGCCGGTCTTCCGGTCGACGAACTCAACGGGCCGCGTCATCGCACGTTCGCGTCGTAGATGCGCTTCAGGTTGCGGATCGCCGCGAGCGGGTCGTCGACGCCGCAGACCTCGCGGACGACCGCGTAGTTCCGCGCGCCGGCCTGCAGCAGCCCGGGCAGGCGGGACGCGTCGATGCCGCCGATCGCCACCGCGGGGTACGGCACGGAGCGGACCATCCGCATCGCGGTCTCGATGCCGAGGACCGGGTCGGGAATCTTCTTCGTCGGCGTCGCCCAGACGGGTCCGACGCCGATGTAGTCCGGCTTCACGTCGAGGGACGCCAGGGCCTGTTCGGGACTGTGCGTCGACAGCCCGACGATGCGGAGCGAGGGGTAGAGGCGGCGCACCTCGGGGACGGGCATGTCGCCCTGCCCGACGTGCACGCCGTCGGCACCGACCTCGGCCGCGATGGAGGGGTCGTCGTTGACGATGAACAGCGTCTCCGTGCCGCGCGTGATGTCGCGGACGGTGCGTCCGACGGAGACGATTTCGTCCCGCGGCGCGTCCTTCATGCGCAGCTGGATGATGCGCACCCCGCCGTCGACCGCCGCCTGCGCGCAGGCGGCGTAGCCAACCTTCGGGTTGGTCATGACGAGGTAGAAGCCGAAGTCCGTCATCTTAGAGGGACGGCCAGGTCATCAGCATGCCGGCCCAGGTGAGGCCCGAACCGAAGCCCGCGAGCGCGATGCGGTCGCCCGGCTTGAGCTCGCCGCTGCGGACCGCCTGGTCGAGGCAGAGCGGGATGGAGGCCGAGGACGTGTTGCCGATCGTCTCGAGATTGCAGTAGAACTTCTCCAGCGGCAGCTCCGCGCGACGGGCGACGGCCTCGATGATGCGGGCGTTCGCCTGATGCGGGAAGATGCGGGTGAGCGTGTTCTTGTCGACGCCGGCCTGCGTGCAGAGGTCGGTGATGATGCTGTCGAGCTTCTTGACGGCGAAGTTGAAGACCGCGCGGCCCTGCATCTTCATGTAGGGAATCGGGGCATCGGGCTTCGGCTCCTCCTTCAGGCCGCCCTCGCGGTAGATGGCCTCGTAGCCGGTGCCGTCCGCGCCCAGCAGCGACGCACAGGGCTCCTCGGGGAAGCCTTCGGGGCGCGCGCCCAGCACGACCGCGCCCGCGCCGTCGCCGAACAGCATCGAGACGGTGCGTTCCGTCCAGTCGACCGAACGGGAGAGCACCTCCGCGCCGAGCACGAGCACCTTGTGGTCCGGATGGGCGAGCACGTAGGTGCGGCCCATCTCGAGCGCGTAGGCGAAGCCGGAGCAGGCCGCCGACACGTCAAGCGCCGCGGCGTTCACGCAGCCCATGTGCTTCTGCACGAGGCAGGCCGTGGACGGGAAGTTGCCGTAGTCCGGCGTCGACGTGGCGCAGAGGATGAAATCAATGTCCTCGGGCTTCAGGCCCGCGGCCTCGAGCGCGCGCCTGCCGGCCACCGCGCCGAGCGTGGAGGAGCTCTCCTCCGGTGCGGCCCAATGGCGGGAATGGATGCCGGTATGCGTGAAGATCCACTCGTCGGAGGAGCCCATGCCCGGCGCAACCTCGTCATTCGTCACCACGCGCTCGGGCAGATAGGAGCCCGTACCAAGAATCGCGACCTGGGCCTTGCGTTCGTTGTCCATGTCTTCCTTCACATTTCACACACCAGGGGCCGTCCGGACCATCCGGCACGCCCCACTCGTAAAATCCACCGTCGCCATTCCGGGCGGTCGTCCTCCTTAAACGGCGACAATCCACCCGAAACCAGCGCTTATTATCCCACAAACCGCGAAGTCAGGCAAGATGGAATTTCCGAAGCGCCGAAGCGCCGCGAGGAAGTCCCGGAGCTTCCCGACGGACTTCCTGCCGGGCGCGGACTCCAGCGAGCTGTTCACATCCAGGATGTCGGGCGCGCAGGCGAGGGCCTCCGCGAGGTTGTCGACGCCGATCCGCCCGGCGAGGATCGCCTTGTAGGGACCCTTCCGGAAGGCGGTTTCGCCGTCGCCGTGCGAGGAGTCGAAGAGCAGGCCGTCGCCGACGGCCCCGCCCGCAAGCGTCCAGACCTCGAAGCCGGCCGCGCGCAGGGCGGCGACATCGGCCTCGGCGGCGCGCCGGTGCAGCTGGACGACCTGCAGGCCGGCGGCGCGGCAGACGGCGGCGATCTCGGCCGCCGTCTGCGAGACGAAGACGCCCACGCGGCGCGCCCGTCCGGAGAGGCCGCGGACGATCGTCCGGGCCTGTTCGGGGGTGACGTTGCGGGGCGACTTCGGATGGAAGATGAAGCCCAGGTAGTCGACGCCGGCCGCCTCCGCCGCGACGGCGAAGGCGGGGTCGTTGACGCCGCAGACCTTGAGCATCATCCCGGGGGTCACGGCAGGAGGTCCCCTTCGAGCTTCCCCTCGGCGCCGAGGCGCTTCACGAGCGCGGAGCCGACGACGAAGCCGTCCGCGTGCTTCGAGATGATCTCGGCCTGGGCCTGCGTCGAGATGCCGAAGCCGGCGGCGATCGGCAGGTCGACCGCGGCGCGGATGGCGTCGAGGCGCGCCGTGAGGTCCGGCGGCAGCTCGGCGCGGGCGCCCGTGATGCCCTTGACCGTGATGATGTAGAGGAAGCTGTTCTCGAGGCCCTTCGCGCTCTCGACCACGCGCACGATCGGCGTGTTCGGGGCGATCAGCGGCACGTAGGTGATGCCGTGGGGGCGGAGGACGTCCAGGAGCTCGTCGCGCTCCTCGAGGGGGAGGTCGACGGAGAGGACCGCGTCGATGTCCGCCTTCGCGGCCGCGGCGGCGAACGTCTCCAGCCCCTTCGAGAAGACGAGGTTGTAGTAGGTGAACAGCACGAACGCGGTGTCGGGGTGCTTCGCGCGGAGACGGCCGGCGAGCGCGAGCACGTCGTCCAGCGTCACACCCTGCTTCAGCGCCTCGTAGGCGGCGGAGCGGATGACCGCGCCGTCGGCGAACGGGTCGGAGAACGGCACGCCGAGCTCGATGATGTCCGCGCCGCCCGCGACGAGCGCGTCGGCGGCCGCCTCGCTCTGTTCGAGCGTCGGATAGCCCATGGTGAGGTAGGCCACGAACGCGCCGCGCCCCTCGGCCTTCGCCTTCGCGAAGCACTTCTTGATTCTGTCGCTCATTTCCAAGGCTCCTTTCTGTCAGACGGCCTGCCCGCGGGCGCGCTTGTAGGCCATGATGTTCTCCATGTCCTTGTCGCCGCGGCCGGAGAGGTTGACGAGCAGGATCTTGTCCTTCGGCAGCTTCGGCGCGCGCTTGATCGCCTCGGCGAGCGCGTGGCTGGACTCCATCGCGGGGATGATGCCCTCGAAGCGGCAGAGGTCGTCGAACGCGGCGATCGCCTCGTCGTCGCAGATCACGGAGTACTCGGCCCGGCCGATGTCGTGCAGGTAGCAGTGCTCCGGCCCGACGCCCGGGTAGTCCAGGCCCGCGGAGACGGAGTAGGTGTCGATGATGTTGCCGACGTCGGTCTGCAGCAGCATCGTCTTCGCGCCATGGAGGACGCCGAGGCGGCCGCCGTTGATGGATGCCGCGTGCTCGCCCGTGGCGACGCCCTTGCCGCCGGCCTCGACGCCGACGAGCCTGACCTCCCTGTCGTCGAGGAAGCCCGCGAAGAGGCCCATCGCGTTCGAGCCGCCGCCCACGCAGGCGATCGCCTCGTCCGGCAGGCGCCCGAACTTCTCCAGGCACTGGCGGCGCGCCTCCCTGCCGATGACGCTCTGGAAGTCGCGGACCATGTCCGGGTACGGATACGGGCCCGCGACCGTGCCGATCACGTAGAACGTGTCGTCGCAGTTGGTCACCCAGTCGCGCAGGGCCTCGTTCATCGCGTCCTTGAGCGTCGCGCTGCCCTCCTCGATCGCGTTCACCTTCGCGCCAAGCATCTGCATGCGCTGCACGTTCGGGGCCTGGCGCTTGACGTCGATCGCGCCCATGTAGACCTCGCAGGGCATGCCGAGGAGCGCCGCGACCGTCGCCGTGGCGACGCCGTGCATGCCGGCGCCCGTCTCGGCGATGAGGCGCTTCTTGCCCATGCGCTTCGCGAGCAGGGCCTGGCCGATGGTGTTGTTGACCTTGTGCGCGCCGGTGTGGTTGAGGTCCTCGCGCTTGAGGACGATCGTCGCGCCGCCGAGGTGCGCCGAGAGGCGCTTGCAGACCGTGACCGGGGACTCGCGTCCGACATAGTCGTGGAGGATCTCCTCGAACTCCTTCTGGAAGGCCGGGTCCTTCTTCGCGTCCTCGTACGCGGCCGCGAGCTCCTGCAGCGGTCCCATGAGCGTCTCGGCCACGTACTGGCCGCCATAGACGCCGAAATGTCCCTTGGGTGTCATCGTCTCGTTCCTTTCTAATAGTCCGTTAAACGTTGCGCCCCTCTGGCCCGGGGCATCAGAGTCCTGCATGTTCAGCCGACGAGTTCGCGCAGCTTCGCGCCGGGATCCGGGGCGCGCATGAGCGTCGTCCCGATCAGGAATCCGTCCGCGCCGGCCGCCTTGACCTTGAGGATGTCGGCGTGCGTCTTGATGCCGCTTTCGCCGATGCGGGTGACGCCGGACGGGATCTTCGCCACGAGCTCCGCCGTGATGGCCGGGTCCGTCCTGAAGGTGCGCAGGTCGCGGCAGTTGACGCCGATCAGCTTCGCGCCGACGCCGACCGCGCGGCGGACCTCCTCCTCGGTGTGCGTCTCGACCAGGGCCGTCAGGCCGAAGGCATGCGCGAGGCCGAGCAGGTGCCCGAGCGCCGCGTCGTCCAGCACGGCGGCGATGAGCAGGCAGGCGTCCGCGCCGGCCGCGCGCGCCGCGGCGACCTGGTAGTCGGTCGTGAGGAAGTCCTTGTAGATGAGCGGCGTCTCCACCGTCGCGCGGACCGTCTTCAGACAGGCCTCGCCGCCGAGGAAGCGGTGCGGCTCGCAGAGGACGGACATCGCCGCCGCGCCGTTCGCCGCGTAGGTCCTCGCGATGGCCGCGGGGTCGAAGTCGGGGCGGATCAGCCCCTCGCTCGGACTCGCCTTCTTCAGCTCGGCGATGACGTGGATGCCGGGCCCCGCGAAGGCCGCGCGGAAGTCGCGCGGCGCGGGCATCTCCGCGATCCGCTTCTCCAGCGCGCCGTAGGGAACCGCCTTCGCGGCCTCCTCGGCGTCCGCGCGCCGCAGCGCGCTCAGTTCTTCGAGAATGTCCATCCTGTTCACCCGACCATCGCCTGGAGTTTGCCAAACGAGGCGCCGGAGTCAATGGACTCGGCCGCGAGCAGGAGGCCCGCCTCGAGGGAGTCGGCCTTGCCGCCGGCGACGATCGCCGCCGCCGCGTTCAGCGCGGCCGCGAGGCGGTAGGCCCCGCGCTCCGCGCCCTTCAGGACGGAGAGCGTGAGCGCCGCGTTGACCTCGGGCGTTCCGCCCGCGATCGCGGAGATCGGGAACGTCTGCCCGAAGACCTTCTTCGGGTCGAACGTCGTCTCCGTCACCGAGCCGTCGTCGTGCAGGACGGAGACGTGCGAGACGCCCGAGAGCGAGAGTTCGTCCAGGTACGCCGTCGTGCCGTCCCCCTGCGGCACCTCGCCGCAGAAGACGATGGCCTTCTTCGCGCCGAGCGCCTTCAGCGCGCCGACGTAGAGGGGGATGATCTCCGGCGCGTAGACGCCGAGCGCGTGGCGCACGACGCCCGCCGGGTTCGTCAGCGGCCCGAGCAGGTTGAAGATGGTGCGGAACGGCAGCGCGCGCCGGACGGGCGCCGCGTACATCATCGCGGGGTGGCAGCGGTTCGCGAAGCAGAAGCCGATGCCGTTCTCCGCGATGGAGCGCTCGACGGCCTCGAGCGGCTTCAGCAGGTCGTACCCGAGCGCCGCGAGGCAGTCCGCGGACCCGCTCTTCGACGTGGAGGCCTTGTTGCCGTGCTTCGCGATCGTCACGCCCGCGCCGGCCGCGACGAGCGCCGCCGTCGTGGAGACGTTGAACGTGCCGAAGCCGTCCCCGCCCGTGCCGACGATGTCCACCGCGTCCGCGGGGGCCTTCACCTTGATCCCCGCAGCGCGCATGGCCTTCGCCGCGCCCGTGACCTCGTCCGCGGACGGGCCGTTCATCTGCATCGCGGTGAGCAGGGCGCCGATGAGGACGGGGTCCGTCACCTCGCCGTTCATGATCTCGCGGAACGTGGCGTACGCCTCGTCCGCGGTCAGATGCGCCTTCAGCTGCGCCTTCTTCAGGGCCTCGAGAATCATCTCCGCCTCCTCACTTCGCGTAGAATTCCGCGACCAGGTCGAGGAAGTTCCCGAGCTGGTTGATGCCGTCCGGCGTGCCGATGGACTCCGGATGGTACTGGATGGACTCGATCGGCAGCGTCCTGTGGCGCATGCCCATGATCTCGCCGTCCTCCGACTCGGCTGTCACCTCGAAGCAGTCCGGCAGCGTCGCGCGCTCGACCGCGAGCGAGTGGTAGCGCATCGCGACCATGCCCTGCGGGAAGCCGCGGAAGAGCCCCTTGCCGTCGTGCTTCAGGTTCGAGGACTTGCCGTGCATGAGCTTCTTCGCGGGGACGACCTTGCCGCCGAACGCCTGGCCGATGGACTGGTGGCCGAGGCAGACGCCCAGCATCGGGACCTTGCCCGCGAAGGCCTTGATCGCCGCGAGGGTGATGCCGGCGGAGTCCGGGTTGCCCGGGCCGGGCGAGAACACGATCGCCTGCGGCTTCAGCGCGGCGATGCCGTCGAGGTCGATCTCGTCGTTCTTCACGACCTTCATGTCCGCGCCCAGCATGCCGAACTCCTGGACGAGGTTGTACGTGAACGAGTCGTAGTTGTCGATCATCAGAATCATGGTGCGAAATCCCTTCCTTTCCCGCGCCGGAAACCGGCGCGCTCCCGGAGATGCGTCAGAGCGTGGCGGCGAACCGGGCGGCCGCGAAGACCGCCTTGGACTTGTTGATCGTCTCCTGGTACTCCTTCTTCGGATCGGAGTCCGCCACGATGCCCGCGCCGGCGCGCATCGTGAGCACGCCCTTCTCGAGGATCATCGTGCGGATGACGATCGCGAAGTCCATGTCGCCCGTGTAGCTGAAGTACCCGGCCGCGCCGCCGTAGCAGCCGCGCGGGGACTTCTCGAGCCCCGCGAGCAGCTCCATCGCGCGCACCTTCGGGGCGCCCGTGAGCGTGCCGGCCGGGAAGGCCGCCTCGAGCAGGTCGAAGCCGTCCATCTTCTTTTCGTCCAGCTTGCCCGTGACCGTCGAGACGATGTGCATGACGTGCGAGTAGCGCTCGATGAAGGCGTACTTCTCGACCTTCACGGACCCGATCTCGCAGACGCGGCCGAGGTCGTTGCGGCCGAGGTCGACGAGCATCACGTGCTCCGCGCGCTCCTTCGGGTCCGCGAGCAGCTCCCGCTCGAGCGCAAGGTCCTCGGCCGGCGTCTTCCCGCGCGGCCGCGTGCCGGCGATCGGGCAGGTGGAGGCGACCCCCTTGTCGAGCTTCACGAGCTCCTCGGGCGAGGAGCCGATCAGCGTCTTCGCGCCGAGCTTGAGGAAGAAGTTGTACGGCGAGGGGTTCACCATGCGCAGCGCGCGGTAGAGCGCGAGGGGCGAGATGTCCGTCTCCGCCGTGAACTTCTGGGAGGGGACGATCTGGATCACCTCGCCGGCGCGGATCGCCGCCTTGCACTGCACGACGATCTCCTCGAACTCCGCCTCGGTCATCTCGGGCGTGAACGCGCCGACGTGCGCCGGGGCCGCGGGCGCGGCGGCCGCGCAGCGGGTGATGGACTCGGCGCTGAGGAAGCGGTCGTACGCCGCGTCGATCTCCTTCATCGCCCGCGCATAGGCCGACTTCGCGTCCTCGTCCCTCTCGACGCCCGTGACGCGCACGACCAGCACCGTCATGCGCACGTGGTCGAAGACGAGCAGCGTGTCCGTCAGCAGGAACGCGCTCTGCGGCGTGCCCTTCTCGGGCGCCAGGCCGACGCGCGGCACGAACGCCTTCACCGCGTCGTACGCGACGTATCCGATCGCGCCGCCCTGCAGCTGCGGCAGCTCGGGGGCGGGGGTGAACGGGCGCCGCCCGACCGCGGCGCGCACGGCCGCGAGCGGCTTCTCGCCGGCGACCGTCTCGACCACCGCGTAGGGGTCCACGCCCAGGTAGGAGAACCGCGCCGGGTGCTCGCCGCCCGCCACGCTCTCGAGCAGGAACACCGCGTCGTCCGCCGCCGCGCGCGTCAGCGCCGCGACGGGCGTCTCGCGGTCCGCCAGGAACTCGCGGTAGACCGGGGTGCGCCGGCCGTCCCCGGCCCGGCGCGCGAACTCCTCTTCGCTCAGGATCTTCAGCATCTTCTCCACCTTCTCTTCCTCAAACCATTTCTACAAGCAGAAACACCCTTCGACTGAAAAGGCGGACCGTCGCTCGGACGATCCGCCTTCGGGCATCGGTTGGCCGCCTCGCCAGACTAGACGGCGGCCATCCCCGCGGATCCGTGCCCGCGGCGCCACCAGCACCGGTTGAGATTGAATTCGGCGTTCATCTGCATTGTTCCTATTTGGAGAAACACCGACAGTTTACCATCCGCCCCCGCGGCTGTCAATGCGCAAACTTGGAAAAGTTGTGGACGCACGCCCCCATCGGCGATTCGCAGTCGTTTACATGCCCCCTGGATGACACGCGCCAAACCTGGTTCAGCGGAATGCATTGGGGATCATCTCCTCTGCGCACCCGCCTTCCAGTAGCGGTAGCTCCGCTTGCTCTTGTTGCGCCTGATCTCTTTCGAGGCCGTCGACTTGTTGCATCCGATCCTCTCGGCGACGGAGGAGAGCGACCTGCCCTCCTTCCTTAGCGTCTCGATTCTGGTACGCTTCTCATCTGTCAGGCGGTGATAAGCAGGCTCCCCGGGTGGGGTTCGCCTCTTTGTCTTCGTGTCCATGCTAACCTCCTTGATTTGATGACACA